>DATCRE010000550.1:0-2425 GCA_036569145.1 Cyclobacteriaceae bacterium | reverse complement strand
TGGGGAATTTCAGCAACCGGCAAAGAGATGCGCACCATGACGGCATACGAATATGCTGCGGGCTTTAAAGGTATGGAACGAATAAGTGTTGACGGTGCTGATTTTGTTGATTCATATAGGGGCATAAAGAGAGCGATTGATTATGTGCGCGAAAAACGTAATGCCGTTTTAGTTCATGCTAAATGTCCGTTGCTGGGGCATCACACTTCGGGTGTGAGAAAGGAATGGTACAGAGGTGTTAACCTGGAAGAGCAAAAACAAAATGATCCTATTATAAAGCTGAAGAATTTTCTTGAGCAATCAGGTATAACAAGCGAAGAACTGAAAGAGATAGAAGAGTGTGTGAATCAGCGAGTGCAGGCTGATTACAACAGGGCCTTATCTTCTGCTGATCCGGAAGACCGTGATTTTGATTCGCATGAATTTGCGCCAACGCCAATCACCGAAGAGAAAGGAGTGCGCTCTCCCAAAGGAGCAGAGAAAGTGTTGATGGTTGATGCCGCACTTCATGCAGTGGATGAAATTTTACGAAAGCATCCGGAGTCGTTACTCTACGGAGAAGATGTTGGAATAAGACTTGGTGGTGTTTTCAGAGAAGCAGCAACATTGGCGCAGAAGTTTGGTAACGATCGTGTATTTAATACGCCCATTCAAGAAGCTTATATTGTCGGATCAACAGCGGGCATGTCGGCAGTAGGCGTGAAGCCCATTGTTGAAATTCAATTTGCTGATTATATATGGCCGGGAATGAATCAGCTTGTAGAAGAGTTGTCTAAAAGCTGTTACCTCACCAATGGAAAGTTTCCAGTTCAATCATTGATACGTGTGCCGATAGGTGCGTATGGTGGTGGCGGACCTTATCATTCTGGCAGCATCGAATCTACATTGTTGACGATACGTGGAATAAAAGTTGTCTATCCCTCAAATGCTGCCGACATGAAAGGATTGTTGAAAGCATCCTTTTATGATCCCAATCCGGTGGTGCTGCTGGAACATAAAGGCTTGTATTGGTCAAAAGTGCCGGGCACGGCCAATGCAAAAACGATTGAGCCGGATGAAGAATATATTATACCGTTAGGTAAAGCCAACAGCGTTCAGCAAGCTGATGAAGAACGTGTAGCGGCAGGGGAGTCTGCTTTGATTATTACTTATGGAATGGGGGTGCATTGGTCAGTAGAAGCCACCAGGTCTTTTGTAGGGCAAGTAGAAATTCTGGATTTACGAACACTTAATCCCATTGACTGGGATATGATTGTTACGATGGTTAAAAAGCATGGTAAGGTATTTATACTAACGGAAGAGCCATTGCTTAACTCATTTGCCGAGTCACTGGCAGGACGAATATCAAAATCATGTTTTGAATATCTTGATGCTCCCGTCTGGACGCTAGGCGCTGTGGATCTACCAGCCGTTCCGCTAAATGTTGAACTTGAAAAGATGATGTTGCCCAACGTAGAAAAAGTAAGAAAGGCGCTGCAGGAACTTCTGAACTACTGAATCAGAATGGATAACCAATACCAAAATTGTAGATAACGGGTTCTTTGAAATTATAATATCCGTTGACTCCCTTTGTAGCGTAAGGTTTAAAGAAACGAATACGATCAAGAACAAAACGATCGCCTTCATCGCGGGCGGGATCGAGTACCTTCATACCAACATCAAGCCTGATGATGAGAAAAGAAAAGTCGAAGCGCAGACCAAAACCCGTACCTACTGCCATCTGCTTGAAGAAGTTTTGAAATTTGAATTGAGGATCTCCCGTAGTCTCTGGATTGGTAATATTTTTTTGAGGGAACAGATACCATACGTTGCCTGCATCAACAAATACAGCACCTTCAATGAAACCAAAGATATGTTTACGAAGCTCCAGGCTTCCTTCAAGAAGCATGTCACCAGGTTTTTCAAAACTATAACTGTAAAGTCCATCCTTTTCAGGGTAATTGCTTCTTACTGGCTTTAAAGATCCCTCACCTAAACGTCGCGGACGCCATGCACGAATCCCATTGCTACCACCGGCAAAGAAATATTTTTCGTAAGGCAGAGCTTTTATAGTATCATACGAATAGGCAACACCACCGTTGAGACGATAGGCAATGGTAGTGTTTTTATTCAGCACAATGTTTTTACGGAAATCAAGATTCAGGCGCAGGTACCGGTATGATTGAAGTCCGTTTCTGTCAATGAATTTGTAGTTGAAAAAGTTTTGAAGTGTACCACCACTCTCTACCTGCCAGCGGAAGAAGATAGAGCTCTTGTCTTTGTTGCCGTAGTTATTATGGTTCCACGTCATGCTGAAAATCATGCTGCTCACAAATGAAGGATTGAAGCTTCGTTTCAGGTTATTACCGTGAGCATACAACGTATCTAAAAATGCCGTGAACGCATCTGTTTTAATTTGAGAGTTGATGATGTTTAAACTCGCAAT
>DATCRE010000549.1:0-3399 GCA_036569145.1 Cyclobacteriaceae bacterium | reverse complement strand
CCAGAGGGTCGCTCTTCAAACAAAACCAGCATGTTGGCAAAATCTTTTTGATATTGACCAAACCTCGGATCATCGGACACATACATTACTTTAGGATTGGTGTGATAAATACCCGCAGCATCTGCAAGGCCTGCAATCACCAATGCACCATACGGATGTGATGCCGAGATCTGATCCTGAACTACATCTTGTGCAAATGTTTTTCGTAGCATTTCAGGTAATGCAGCTTCCGGAAATTTTTCGACAGAGCGGATTACATATTCGTGCCCGGTAGAGTCTTCAAGTCTGAGTGAAAGTGTTTGCTGTCCACCGCCTTTTTGTAAAATCTTTAAGCCGCCTTTTTCCAAACCAATATCAAAGACGGGAACTTCAATTTCCTGTGCCCACTCCTTGCGATAGTTTTCTCCGAATAATATTTTCTTCGTTCTGCCTGCATGATAAATGTCGCTTGCTTTCAGACGTATTGTTTTAGGCGAAGACAAAGCAGCAGTTCCACTAACAACAGACGATTGTCTTTTTTTTATCGATGGAATTGTCTTTTCATAAACTTCTTTCCCTTGTGGAAAGGATTCATCAACTTCGAAAAACGTTGTGGTTACAGAACCATCTTCATGTATGGAAAGTTGGGCAAAGCCTGTTACAGCTTCAGCAAACAAAGCATACTTTTTCTTTTTTACATATTCAGTTTTTGATCCGGCACCGCTCACAATAAACGTTGTACTATCCTTAACAATGTATTGCAGTGTATGCTCATGGCCTGCTACATAGATGCTACCGGGGTATTTGGCCATGATAGATTTTATAGCACCGGCAAACTCTTTGTACTGCGGATGAGCAATATCCTGAATATGACCAAACCACTTTCTGTACAATGGATAAATGGAACCCACAACTGGCATCGGTAAGTATAACCAGGGCTTCACTTCTGTTAGCGGAAAGAGATGCTGCTTTGGTTTAAACACACCACCATGCTCACCATACGATAGTAATGGATGATGACCCGCTACAATAATTCGCTTGCCAGGGTTTCGACGAAAAATGTCTGACAACAAGTTCATTACGTCGGCTGTTGTTTTGGCATCGCATGAACCATCTTCTCCGGGCTTGGTCCATTGGTGTAGAAGCCATTGCGTATCTAGTATCACGAGAATAGATTCTTTGTCAAGAGGAATTTCTACCGGGCCGGGACATCCATCACGTGGCAATAAAGTAAAGTGTTCATCATTCAATGAATCAATCCACTGTTGTTGATTGTGTACATATTCGAGGCCGTCTTTTCCCCAATGATCCCAATCATGATTACCCGGAATAAATATTCCCTTCACGCCAAGATCTTTAATCCAGTCAACCTGGGTTTGAAGTGTAAGAACACCAGGTGCATAGTGCTTTGATGTTTTATCGGGAAGCCCTATAGGATAAACATTATCACCTAAATAAAGAACGGTGGTGTTAGGTCCGGCAGCAGATACTTTTTCACGCAACACTTTACCCAACGGCTTGCTCACAATGAAAGGCTCCCCTGCATCGCCCACCATAAAAACAGAATATACCACTGGCGATTGCTGTGCGAAAAGACAAAGGCCTTGAATAAATAAAAAAATACTGGTGAGCAATAACCGGAATACCATGCGTTAACTGAAGGGAATTTAAAATTGTTCTCGAAAGATATATTGTTTTGCATGCAACTGAAATGAATCCATGCAATATTCATAAAACAGAAATATTATATTTGATCATCTATGGAATCAGAATTAGCCAGAAAAACCAGGGAATTTGCGGAAAACGTTTTCAAGGATAAAGCCTTTGAGAAGCGTTACTTTCACAACATTGATCATACCCGCGATGTGGTAAAGGCCGTGAAAGAAATTGGTCAGCAATCAGCACTTACCGATGATGAAATTGAATCGGCTACACTGGCAGCCTGGCTTCACGATGTTGGTTATCGCGAAGGTTCTGAAAACCATGAACAAACGTCGGCCGCAGAAGCAAAGACATTGTTAGAAGGTTGGGGTGCATCTCATAAAAAAATAAAAGAGGTGACTGAAGCTATCCTGGCAACCAAAGTTCCTCAGCGACCTCAATCATTAATTGAAAAAGTTTTATGCGATGCTGACCTGCATCATCTGTCAACGGAAGAATCTATTACAAAGTCCAACAAGCTGCGTGCTGAATGGGAGATATTTGGCAGCCGACCTGTAAATGATAAAGAATGGATGGAGGGTACGCTTGCATTCATGGAAAATCATACTTACCACACACCCTATGGCCAGAGCATTCTGCAGCATGGCAAGAAAAAAAATATTAAGAAGCTTCGTAAAATGATCAAACCAGAAATCAGCGAAAAGAAATTTAACAAGATGGAAGAAGAGCTTGTAAAGCTCCGCGCTAAACTTGATAAGGAAAAAGCACTCAGACCTGACCGCGGTGTTGAAACACTTTTTCGTACAACATCACACAATCATTTAATGTTAAGCCAGATGGCTGATAACAAGGCTAACATTCTTATCACCATCAACTCTATTATACTTTCTGTTCTTGTTACGCTGTTAGCTCGCAAGATCGATGATATTCCGTTATTGATCATTCCTTCCGTCATGATTGTTACAGTATGTCTCACTACAATGGTCTTTGCTATTCTTTCTACGCGACCAAACATAACGGCCGGAAAATTTTCCAGGGATGATGTAAAAAGTAAGAAGACCAATCTTTTGTTCTTTGGAAATTTTCATGGCATGGACATCGAAGACTACGAATGGAGCATGAAAGAAATGATGAAAGATGCCGATTATCTCTATGGAAGCTTAATCAAAGACATTTACTATCTGGGAAAGGTGTTAGGGAAGAAATATAAATTTCTACGCCTTGCCTACAACATCTTTATGTTTGGCTTCGTGGTGTCCGTTATAGCCTTCACCGTGGTGTTTAGCATGTCGTCTTAAAGAAGCTACTGTTATAAATTGACAACGCTAACCTTCTTTTGTGCAGCCCTTCGTCCGTTCATTATACCAGTTATCCTATTTTTAAGTTATACGTCGGAAAAATGGATTTGAAATTTGCATAGCAATCTGTAGCCGATAATTTCGCATCAGATTAAAGTTTTAAAGAGAGGGTCTTTTCTTTAGTCTTCTACAAAACCCTCTGGAAGACGTCCGGAGGGTTTTTCCTTTTCATAGCACCCATATCCATTCCACATTTTTTAATCTTTGTTTCAATCTTATTGATACAAATGACCTCGTCTACTCCCTCAGAAACGTCACCTCGTTAGAGGAAGTTGAAGCTTCAACGCACCACTCTTAAATTACTTGTCAATCGTTCTTTTTGATATTGAGATAACATTGAGTATAAATACGGACACACCTCTCTGTATTATCTTCTGCAATCCTTAAAGCGTTTTTTTTG
>DATCRE010000548.1:0-8965 GCA_036569145.1 Cyclobacteriaceae bacterium | reverse complement strand
AAAACAAAACACGAGGTTTTCGCTATTACACCACTGCTTTCAGCAACCTATTTTGGATCTACGTAATTCTGGAAGGTATATAAGAAGCCCAGGGTAAAGGACTGACTAAATTGAGCGCCACTGCTCTGATCATAATCGTATAACAAAATGCCTCCAAGACTAACGTTAACATACTTATTTACCTTGGCGGTTAAGGTTACATCCAATCGATGATCAATGGTTTTTAAGGCAAGCGTTTCATAGTTGGCATACATGATATAGCGCCACTTTAAACCAATATTTTTTGCAATGTCCTTATTGAATTCAGCCATAAGTTGAAAGGCCAGCCACTCAAGTCGTGTAGTTTTTGTTGAATCTACACCGTAAGGTTTGGGGTCAACTGACTTTGTAAATCGCGTTGGCTTCTGAACAATAGTGAGACGCGGAGAGAATGGAGATATTCTTACTTTAAAGTATTCTGCCGGATGATATTCAAAACCCCATGATGAAGTGATGAACGCTGGTGCGAGAAAATCAGAGATCTGAGTTTTTGTATTATCAGTATCATACTTATAGCCTGGTGCGAATTGAGATAAGAAGTTAAGTGATGTATAAAGATCCCATTTTTTATTCAAGCTATATCCATACTTCGTATCGAGAAAAATACGATCTGTTGTTTTACGATATCCTTGTCCTTTATTATTTACAAAACCAAAAAGAAGATCTATCTCATTATCCCATGAGCTACGATTCTTCTTATAGTTTGCCTTGTAATTAAAAAGACTGTTAAGACCAATAGAGTTAACGCCTCCTGCTTTCCAGTTTGATGAGAAAGAAGCCTGGTTAACATTAACTGCAAAATTCAATTTAGTCTTCCAGTACTTTATTGAATCTACGCCCTGCGATTTTGCTGAGAATACAGCAGCAGAAAATGTCAGCGTCAATAATATTTTTGAGAGTGAGTATGATTTCATTGTTCAGGTGTTTAAGCATTAAAAATAATGTCAAAAACCTGAACAATGAAAATTAAATGTTGTTCAGCTTGATCTCGTCTAATGCCACTTCGGTTAATGGCTTGGTGATGAACTTAATAACGTGGTTATTGTTAACGATCTTATCGATATCGCGTTTGTTATCAGAACTTGAAAGAATAATCACTTTGCACTTATTGCGCACCAGCTCATTAAACTTCTCGAACTCATAGAGAAAAACAAACCCGTCGACAATGGGCATGTTAATATCTAAAAATATCAGGCTTGGTAAGTTCTCTGCCTTGTTGGCGTTTTCTCGTAAATAATCCAAAGCAGCTTTTCCTGATCCTTTAACTTCCACACGCTTGGCGAACTTGGTGATTTCGATGATACGTTTGCTGATAAAATTATCAGTGTCATTATCATCTACAAGCATTACAAGGTCTATGGCTTTGGTCTCTGTTTGCATTAACATTTGATCTAATTCAGTTCTTCACATTCTATTTCACGTTGTACAAAAATATCCTTTTTTGTAAAATTTAGTAGTACTCAGGTATAATTTGAACACTTAAGTAATAAAATGTTAGAAAAAGTAAAAAATAAATAGGTTACTTCCGAATAATTCGAAGCTTATCGCCCACACTTACACTAAAATCTTTCTTCCCATTCCAATCCATCAACTCTTTTATTGTTACTCCGTATTTTCTGGCTACACTATACAACGTCTCAGTCGATTTTACTTCATGAATAATTTCTTTGGGCTGCTGTGTTACTTCCGAATCTTTTGCATCGGCAGTAACTATCTGACTATCAACTAACTTTAATACCTGACCTGGCTTTATTCCTTCCTGTAAGTTCAAACCATTCCAGTTCACTAAATCCATTACTCCTACTTCATTTTGTTTAGCGATGGAGTATAAGGTCTCACCGGCCTGTACAATGTGCTGAGTCTTTTTAACCGTAATCGAAAATACGCTGTCTTTTTGAATCAATTCAGGATTATTCTTTGAAATTACTTCTATTGGCTTTCCTATTTTTAAGGTATCTTCTAACACGAGAGGCGCGACTGGAGTTTCTGCAGGTTTTTCTACCTGAACTACGGGCTCTTCAACCTTCTTTTCTACCACTACACTCTCAGCTTGAGGATTAGCTGTCCAATTAAATGTTTCATCATGCTCCACCTGAACAAGTTCTCCTACGGGCCCGATATTACGGGCATCTTTAGGTCTTTTAGACATGAGCCACAATGTTTCGCCAGGTGTAATGGTATTGCCCTCAAGCCTGTTGTATTTTCTCAATTTCTTCAATTGAATACCATGCTGCTGACTGATTATCCAAAGGTCTTCGCCGGGCATAACTTTATGATACGCTTCGCTGGCTCGCACTCTCTTTTTACGAACAAAATAGTGCTGACCTTTCTTAACCGGATCGCTTATTGAAATATCGTTCCAGGCCAGAAAGTCTGAAAGTTCAATTCCTGCCCTGGCAGCTAGCTGTGTTGATGTCTCTCCTTCAAGCGCAATAATGATAAGGAGGCCATTAATCTTTGTCGCATGTGATGCGCTGACTTTGTTAACAGGTGTACTTGCTGTTTCTGATTTTACAACACCCGTTGAGGCTGTTGAAGCTGGCAACTTTATATCATCACCATCAACACCGGGCTTGGGGATTAACACAACATAAGCTCTGTCATCTGGGATAATGTCCGACTTAACCCATTTGTTATATGTTCGAAGAGAAGCTTCATCCAACGAATTTTCTGAAGCAATATCAGCTAATGATTTTTTAGTTGACGTAATGTATGTACTAACCTGCAATTGTGCTTTACCGCTCACGGCATCTTCGAACGCAACTTTATGAGCCAGAAATTTTTTGACATACCAATAGGTGTTGCTCGTTATTTCCATGTGACTAACTCCACCCTCGCTATCTTTAACTGATTTCAGCACTGCCCCTGCTCCCATCTGGTAAGCTTGCAGCGCATAGACCCAGTTGTTGAAATAGAAATTATTCTTCTTGATGTATTTGGCTGCACCACGAGATGCTGATGCAATGTTCATTCGTTCATCAATCTGCTTATCGACACGAAGCCCCATTTCTATTGCAGTGAAATCTTTGAATTGCCAGAAGCCAACAGCATTTGATGGCGAAACAGCATCGGGTATTAAAGCACTCTCCTGAAGCACCAGGTATTTGAAATCTGTCGGAATATGTTCTTCTTCAAAAATCTTTTCGATGATCGGAAAATATGTTTTTGCCCGCTCTGCTTTTATTGCAAAATGCTTGGGAGAAAGTGTGAGTGCATCGACATCTTTTTGAATCTCGCGCCTGGCATCATCCCGAATGGTAAGCGTGATACCGGCAAATTGCATTTTATGAGGAACCTGGGGCGGCTGCGCTGCTACTGTAAACGACAAGCTTATTGCGATAACAACGAACCAAAATACGTTTTCAACTTTCATGAAGATCACATTAAAAAATGACAGCCTATTTATTAAACTCCGGCGTTTACGTTGGAGTGCAGTACTCTTCAGGTTACAAAGATAACTTTCTTATCATCATAATACCATCTCTTACAGGAAGCAATACATTTTCAACGCGTTTATCTTCCTGAATTTTTTTATTGAAATCGAGAATGGCTTTTGTGTCTTTATCGGGCTTAATATCCAAAACCTTGCCACTCCACAATACATTGTCTGCCAAAATAATGCCGCCTGGTCTCACCTTGTCAAACACAAGATCATAGTATTTGGCATAGTTCTCTTTGTCTGCATCTATGAAAACGAGATCAAATTTTTCGTTGAGTGTTGGAATGACACGTGCTGCATCATTTATTATAAAATCAATTTTAGATGCATGAGCTGATTCAGCAAAATATCCCCGCACACGATCTTCCAGTTCTTCATTGACATCCAGTGTAATTAGCTTTCCATCATCAGTCAAACCTTCTGCCAGGCAAAGTGCTGAATAACCTGTGTAGGTTCCGATTTCCAGTATGCGTTTAGGACGAAGCATGAAGCTTATCATGGAGAGCAGTCTGCCCTGTAAATGGCCTGAAAGCATTCGTGGCCTCATCACTTTTAGATGCGTTTCTCTATTGATACGGCTTAGCAAATCATTTTCCGGTTTGGTGTGACGATCACTGTAATCAGACAGTCCTTTATCCAAAAATTCCATACAGTATTATCAGATTATATTCAATTATTCAGGTTGCATAATGAGATAGCTTAACATCTTCTCATCAAACATTTCATTCGCTACCTGCTGCAACTTTAACGAGGTTATGGCTTGTATCTTGTTAAATACTTCTTCTAAGGTTGGCACTCTGTCGAAGTCTAACACACTTCGTCCCATCATAAGCATCAGGCTTAGATTATTTTCTTCGGCCATGGCCATCTGTCCGCGAATCTGTTCTTTTGCTGCTAACAATTCTTTTGCCGTGAGCGGCTTATCACAGAATTTGTTTAGTTGTTTTTTAATCAAGCTGATGCAACGCTGCAGCTGGCTCGGCTCTGTACCAAAAAAGATGGCGAACATTCCCGTATCTGTGTACGATGTGTATTGCGCATCGATGGAATAAACAAAACCGTATTTCTCACGTAGTTCAAGATTAAGTCGTGAGTTCATGCCCGGGCCACCCAGGATATTCACTAACATATAGAAGGGTATTCTGTTCTCATGGTTCCGTGAATAACCATCGCGACCCAACGCACATTTGGATTGTTTAACAGGTCTCTTTAGAATGACCTCACCAGGTTTATACAATTTGAATTTCTTGCGCTTCACTGTTGATTTTAATGGCGGCAGTTTCTCCAGGTATTTTTTTGCCAGCTTCTCAACTTGTTCCAATGAAATATTACCAACACATGAGAAGACAATTCTGTCGCTGCTGAGATTGTCTTTATAGAATTTTTTAAAATCTTTTCGCTGAAGTGTCTTTACTGTTTTCTCTGTTCCCAGGATATTCATACCCATGGGATGCTTCTTGTAGATCACAGCTTCAAATTCATCTTGCAGTGAGTCATCCGGATCATCCTGGTACATGGCCATTTCCTCCAGCACAACACCACGTTCTTTTTCAAGTTGTTCTTCAGGAAATACAGAATGAAATGTAATATCACTCAACACATCAATGGAACGCTCTACGTACTCATTCAATACCGATGCATAGAAAACTATTTTCTCTTTGTCAGTGTACGCGTTTAATTCACCACCAACAGAATCGAGACTGTTGATGATGTCTAACGTATTGCGTTTACGCGTTCCTTTAAATGCCATGTGCTCCCAGAAATGGGCGATACCCTGGTTCTCGAGTGTCTCATCGCGACTGCCAATACCCAACACAATACCACTGTGCACCACTTTGGTAGTTGGTATAAACTGGTGCACAACGCGAATGCCATTTGACAGGCGGAAAATAGTACAGTCTCTCATAACGGGCCGTAAAAGTACAAATTGAATGAATCCCAACCGCGAACATTCATGATCGCCAGCGGGCGAATGCTTGCATGCAGGCAGTCTTTTTTAGTAAAATTAAACAGGTATTTTGACTGGCATAACAATTGTAAAAATTTCGTTACTATGAACACACAACGCGTAAGAACCTGCTTTACCATCACCTTCACAGAAGAACAGTACAATCATGCCAAGTCGTATGTAAACGACATGAAGAAGCATCCGAACCGTGTCTTCTGGAGGGGCAAGCAAGGAAAAACTGATGAAGAGTTAGTGATTGAACAAATTACTCACCGTATTCTTTCTGGATTTTACAACGACGATCCTATTACCGCGGGCAAGCACATTCTGCGGATGGACAGCGTGGTAAATGCCTGATGTAGCCTAGATCCGGTCGAGTACTTTTTTGATCAGTGAGTCAATGACCTTATTAGGGTCTTTGGAGAACTTGTTTTTTACCCGGTTTGCAATAATGGCATTCACGCTTAAGGCCTCATGGCCCAGTAATCTTGCCATGGCATAATAACCTGCTGTTTCCATTTCAAAATTGGTGAGCCAGAAATCACTGCTTTTGTTGTGATAGTAATTAAGTTCCTCAAGCAGTTTAGGAAACTTGATAGGAATGCGTATTTCTCTGCCCTGCGGTGCATAAAAGCCAGGCGTTGTAACGGTATTGCCTTCAATCATGTCTTTGCCTATAAGCTCGCGTAATGACTCAGAGCCTCTTACAACGTAGGGTGTAAAGGGCAGGCTTGTGTTCTTTTGAATGTCCTGGGCAATCTGTTGCTCAAAGTCATCCATCTTCAAGTCATAAAATGCCATGATATTATCCAGGCCCACAGCATAATCTGTCACCAGGTGAGAACCTAACGGGATATCCTCCTGAAGTGCACCTGATGTTCCGATGCGAATTACTTTAATCTTCCTCCTCCTGCTTTTAGGCTCCCGTGTTTTCAGATCGATGTTCAACAAGGCATCAAGTTCCGTGAAAAATATCTCGATGTTATCTGTGCCGATGCCAGTGCTGATAACGGTGATCTTTTTGCCATTAAAGGTGCCTACATGTGTAATAAACTCACGCTGATTCATTTCAAACTCTACATCATCAAAATACTGGCTAACGCGATACACACGACTTGGATCGCCTACTGTAATGATGGTATCGGATATATGCTTTGGAAGCAGGTTTAAATGATAGACACTTCCATCCTCATTCAGAATCAAATCTGTGTCTGTAATCTTGGCCATAACTGCAGGCTATTGTGTTTATTATTTACCCACCTTCTGGGCCGGATTTCCAAAAACTGTTTCGCCTGCTTTCACGGGAGAAATTACTACGGAGCCAGCACCTACTCGCGCTCCTTTTCCAATGGTAATACCTGATACAATAGTTACTCCCGAACCTATAAAAACTTCCTCCTCAATCACTACGTTCGGATTGATGATGCTACCTGCACCTATCTGAACAAAATCGCCCAACATTGCTTCTCCACCAATGATGGCCCCGGCATGAAGTAAACACTGGTTGCTGATTTTGGCGCCGGGCCCCACTTTAACACCCATATCAACAAAGTTACCGTAGCCAATCTCGGCCGACGTTGGTATTATGGCAGAAGCATGAACTGCATTGACAGGCTGAACGTGTCTTACTTCCTGCAGCATGCTCACCAGATTTTTTCTAACCTTGTTATCGTCAATAGCAACAAAGGCTTCACATTTCTTACCAATCAGTTTTAAGAAGCCATCATCATCTGTGCTGCCTAATACGGTAATAGTATCAATTTCTGTGTTGTGAAGTTTCTTGTTGTCGTCAAGAAAGCAGTAAACAACGTTGCCATTTTTTTCAAATATTTCTTTCGCAGCACGACCTAAATAATTCGCACCAAAAATTATTACCGGATTGTTATTCATAGGGGGAAGAAAAATGATTTGTAAAGGTAAATCTGGAAGCACTACCGAACAAGGCGGGGAAATGTTCTTTCCAGAAAATTCGACAAACCCTTAATAATAGGGTTATCAATACAAATTGTGATGACATAAAAAGGAATGAAACCCGCACGAAAACGCGACAGTGTTCCAAAATTCGGAGCGGACAGCGCCAGAAACACTCCCAATAAAACAACATATACCATCATGGAAAGAAACAGCAATCGGTATTCTGATGTAAGCGCTCTTTTTAAATGCGGAATGGCAAACAATGTAAGTACAAACAAAATTGTATTTTCAATTGATGCCACTACCTGGAATACATTACCTGCTTCCCAAAAAAAGGGACGAAACAAACAGGAGAATAATGCCCAGGGAGAATTTAGTAAGATGCTTTTCGCTGTTGCCTGCAAACTGAAGTAGTGGATGACAGCATTGGGTTTTGAATATTGAAGATAAGCATAATAATTTTTAACAATTACATTCAGGAAATTGTCCGTATGAAAATTGGGCTTGAGAAAACTCACTATAAGCATGGGAAATATAAAAACTCCGAGCCAAAGTCCTAACTCAACGAACGGATTATCTGACTTAACAACGCCATACAGTTTATGCACGACTATGGCTGTTATCAACACCGGCAATAAAATAGCAGCATAATAATATTTCACTTGCCACAGAACCCATACTGAACAAAGAAGTAACGATACATCTATAACATTGATTTTATCTTTCATCCAGAATTTCAAGAAGACTGACGTTATCAAAAATAAAGATGCTAGCTCCAGGCTTTCTTTTATAACGCCTGAACTCCAGAACACAACAGTAGGAATACATAGACAGGAGATAATAAAAGCGAGCTTATATGCAGGAAAATATTTTATCAATGCCTGAAACAACCTCCATGCTGCGGCAAAAGACATCAGAGAAAAGTAAATAGACGTAAACCAATAATTATTACCGGTAAAAATGTTGATAATACTGACGAACTTAATGAGAAACAGTGACCTGTAATCGTGATAAGTTAGTTGTTTCCAGCAGGCAAAAGATGCGTCGCCCTGCCATAGAAAATCAAAATAGACACGGGCATTTGTTTTAAACTGGCTGGCCAGCACTACACCATCATTAAAAAAATAAAAAGTATCAGCCTCTGTATAGAAATATGTATAGATCAAACCCAGTGCTATACCTGCTGCAACCTTGCTGACTAAAGCAGGCCAGAACATTATGCGCAGATAAGCACTTCTTCTGTTAAAAGCTAATGCCAACAGAAACAGAAAAATACTATTGACGCATAACAATACGATGCTCATTAGGTTTTGGTCTAATCAATGAAGCACCAATATTACAATCTATGCATCGTCGTTTCAAACAAAATTGGTTATGAAGTTCGAGAATGCTCTGTGAATCAAAGCCCGACCTGATTTCTAATCCCAGTACATGCCATTTTCGTGTAATGGCATTGTCCTCAGGTGATATCTGCTGTAAAAACTCAACAGCTCTGTCCAGGTATAACGTTTCATCTTTTGCTTTTCCATACGCCGCCAATAAAGGTACCACCGTGTTGATGATAATATTATCGATGCTTATTTCGCCCAGTGAAGCAACGCCTCCCTTTGCTTTCTTCGCAAAGT
>DATCRE010000547.1:0-2402 GCA_036569145.1 Cyclobacteriaceae bacterium | reverse complement strand
AGACTGTCGCCTGCTTGAGTACGAATTGTACGCCGGTAGTAAAAAAGAAAAATAAAAAACTAACGCAAGCGTTAGGCCAGCAATTGAATAGCAGATTGTAAAGCAAATTTTTCTTTCGTCAGAAAATAATCTTCAGCCATTTGAATGAGGTTCATCTCGTCAATAAAGATTGTGTATCCTTTTTTCACATCCTTGTCGTGGACTAGTGGCTGCAGAACGCCATACTTTTCGAAAGGTACTACGTGAATAAAATTGTATCCACATCCTTTCCAGGTTTTCACCATTTCACTGTTAAATGAGATCATATCTTGGGTCTTTGTATCTCAATATAATAAAAACTCTTCAGAGAAATTCCATTTTTTAAGGGTATTTGAGAATTGTTTTTAGGGACTGAATCAGCTTCTTAGTTTAATAGCTTCTTTTAAGATAGATTTTAGAAGCGTGACAGGAATATCTTGTAAAGGATCAATCAACAATATTTTCATACGCGAGCGCTTCTCTATAAGCAACTTTGGATGGTGCATCATTCGACCATCAACAAAGCCGATGTAAGGCAACCTGGTCTTTTTGTTTGTCCAGAGATAGCAAAACATTTTTCCTTTGTAACAAAAGAACGGCATCCTGTATTTCCACGCTTCTGTTATGTTTTTGTCTGATTGAAGTATGAAAGATCGTAATGCAAGCAGACAGCTTTTATTGAGTTCTTCTTTGGCAAGAAACCATGCATCCAGATCTTTCAAATCCATGCTCACTCTTCGGGCTGATTGATGAATGCTTTCTTTCTCATCACTTCAAAGATCAACATACATGTGCCAAGCATAATGGAGACATCAGCAAGATTGAAGATGCCTGTTTGAAATAGTATAAAATCAATATGAAGAAAATCTGTTACTGATCCGTAAACAATTCTGTCATACAAATTTCCTATTCCACCACCTGTGATAAAAGCGATTGCAATAGAAGTTTCTGTGGAGAGATTTATTTTACGGAATAAAAAAATCAGGGCAATGACTAATGTTATGATTGGAAGAAATGTGAGAAGAACTATTCGAACAGGCTCGGGCAATGAATGCCCCAGGCTTAAAAATGCTCCCGGGTTTTCAACTTTTGTTAACGTAACATAAGGATGGATCAGCTCAATATTTTCATAGTAGGATACAGATTGTCTTACCATTTTCTTTGAGAGCTGATCACAGCTGACATTGGCCAGCAGAACCAGGAGAAGAACCAATGTTCTGATAAGTTTTGATTTCATACGCAACAGATAAAAACAGTGAGCGATGAGTGTTCTTAATTTGAAGAGTAAGTAAAAGCAGCGAACTATAACTCGCTGCTTTTTTATACATTAAACATCCATCGAATCATAGACAATAACCTTGTCCCACAGGTGTGAACAGTCGGCTATAAATTTCTGATGGATGGGATGATCCTGGTAAGTTTTCTGTCCTTCAAGATCATCAAAGATCATAAGTTCTGAAGCGCTATAGCTGGCATCTACCACTGGACGAAGTTCAGTAGCTGCGGGCACGCCAATGTGTAACAGGCGTATGGTCTCAATCTTTTCAAGGGTGCGCAATCCTTCTAAAAGCTTGGCTAAATCTTCTTTTGAACCCGGATTCTTCAACCAGAAGAACACATGATGAGCAAGTTGTTTTTTATTTTTTGTTTCCATAGTCAATAGTGATTTGGCAGAGACAGCAACCCCGGCAGTGATTAACGCCGAACTGGCAATGAATTTTCGTCTTGTTTGCTTTTGCATACCGATTTATTAATGGTATGAAAAATACAAAATCAAATGATAACCACAACGTGGTTTTTGATGAAGGAATAATGAGAAGTGGAGGCGGCCTAAATTGCCAGATCAAGGCGGTAACCTCAATTCTGGCAACTTGGTTTAAGTGGAATTGGTTTGCTTGTTTTTATTGAGAGGTTGGGTAATTCATTTATGCAGGTTACTTCCTGTTATATCATCACCAGCTCTATACCCCATAGCAGGCCGGTTATAAGAAGAGCAAGCAAAATTCTTTTCGTTGTCATACTTATTTAAATTGATTTGACATGAATCATTAAAAGAAGCCGAAGGTTACCAGCCGTTCACAGTATTGTCGATGAGGGATAGTTATTGGGAGATGAACTGTAGAAGATGGAGTTGTAGTTGGCAGTAATGTTATTGTCATTAGCCAGTAGTCATTGGTCATTAGTCATCAGTGTCACCGACAGATATCGACCATTGACTATTAACTAATGACCAATGAACCAATGACTAATCAACCAATGACTATTTTAAATAATCAGGCAGAGCAACACCTTGCTTTAGACGTGGGTCTGGTATAGGGGTGAAGTGTTGGATTTTTGTGGGTACTACACCTGCCCATACATCGAGATTATAATCTTCTTCATCA
>DATCRE010000546.1:0-9719 GCA_036569145.1 Cyclobacteriaceae bacterium | reverse complement strand
TAAAGTATAGCATAGTTATGATCAAAAAACCAAAACTAAAAAACGTCGGGGATGAACTGCATGAGATGAATCAATGTGTTCATTGATCTTAGTCAATAACGTTTGTCTGCAAGCACTGGTAAGACACTAAATATCAAGTACTGTGCTAGGTTCTTTGCAATGATGAACAGGGTTATAGGTTATTTTATGGTCAGTGTGAATATTGATTCCATTCATTGACAATATATTGAATATGGATTAGTTTAATTTAAACGACAATGAGGATGCTCAGGCGAAATAGCAACGGAGAATCTGTGTAAAATATTTTATCGTAGTGGATGGATAGTAAAGACAATTGTGTTAGACTATATCGCCGTATCTAGATTTCGATTTCAGATTTATAGATTCTCCAATCCGCAAAAAGCCATTCGAACCTTTCAGCACGAAGTTGAGCAAACGATACTTAACAGAATAGCGAAAGATAAACCAGCACTGTCTTGCAAGAAAGGTTGTTTTGGCTGCTGTCATATACATGTTAGCATTAGTGATGATGAAGCAAGATCAATACAATACATTATTCAGTGTCTCATCCAAGTTACTACATAACAAAGAATGGAGAAGATATGGTAAAATTCTACGCAGTTACCTTTTGCTTAAGCTAAAGTGGCGAGCGTCTGGCAAGTATCCAAAGTTGGATCGTTACCAATGATGATTCTTGAAAATTCATGAGCATTCTGAGTAGTGTCGCATCTAACACACCAAAAAAAACTTATGTTTTCACCTTCTTTCATCCAAATATAACTGTAATATAATTTCATTTCATCTTGTTATAATACCTGAGCACAATCAAACACCCCTGAACCAGCCTGTAATTGGGCAGTTTATGTAAGCAGAAGTTTACATTTTAAAAATGCAAATCTGTCCAGTATGATTAAAAGTGGTGAACAATCATGGAGCGACCCGAAGACGTATTTCAACGTCGGGTATCAAATCATTACATCATGATAGAAATGAGAAAGTTCGCAGCAAGATTGTTTTAATGGCTAAAGAATTTTTCTTGCGTTAGATAGGACGAACGCTAAAGCACAATGCGGAAAGGAAAAGGTTGAAAGTAATGATGGTATAAAGTAATAGGCAGACTGCGCCTGTATATACCAGGATAATCCAGTGTATTTTAAACTACTTGTAATAGAAATGAATGGTGTCGGGTGTCCGTTATCTCATTAAAATCTTGTCCTCATAATTTTTTAAAAGTACATGTTGATCATGCATCCACTCCGGAAGCACATAGTAATAACCACGTGTTCCTCCAAGCTTGTATGCAATGACACGCTTGTACTTGACGGCTTTTCCAAGATTAGGAGAAAACGACTGTGGCCTATACCTACTGGATTTCAATCCCGGTTCATGGGGCATTAACAAATCAATGATCTCAGAGGACTGTAAGGGTCGATCTGTTTTCTTCAGCACAAATACAATCTTGTTAACCCAACTCCAATTCAGATCATAGTCTGTTGTTTTAATGTCGGGATATTTTGATTTCAGTGTATCATATTTCTTCTGTAACGATAGAATATACGAATAGTAAAGCTCAGCGTCCTTTTCAGCTTTCGTAGCCTTAGACTTCATCTCAATATATTTTTCAATGATTTCGTCTTTAGTCATGGTTTGAAAACAATGCTGCTCCACGTTACTTAATCCCGCATGTGTTGACTCCACTTCTGGTTGTGGTTCTGCTTCCATCGTTTCTGATTTTTGTTTACTGAATGATAAGTGTTGTTAGAGGTTGCGACTGCGTTTTAAGGCAAGTTTCCCTTGCAAAAATCGTGTAAGAAGAATGCAGCCACCGACGAATGATCCAATGACCAGCGTGGCCTTCATGTAACTACTACCAATCCATTCAATAGCTTTCTCCATAAAACTTCTGGGAGCATTCAGTATACTTTTAGGTTCGGTTGTGGTTTCACCTAAACTCTGTTCTGTTGCTGCCTTAGACGCACCTGAATCAGATTGTATCGAGGCCTTATCTTCCTTTGCTTCTGGATAAAAGAGTTTGGCGGCTGTACGGAAAATATCTGCAATTTTTTTTCGACTAATGCTTATCGCAGGATCAGGTTCTCTGCGAAAACCTGCCTCTGTTAGTTTGTCCAGGATAAACAATCCGTCAAACTGCTTGAGTGTATTTGAAACAGCCGTCACGAGGTCTAATACCACGGGGTGCGCCACAGCCTTATCGGGGTTGTTGATTGTATTCCAGTGGCTATACGCTGGCTGATCGGCTTCATAAAAAGGTACTTGATGATCATCTTTATTTCCGTTGCCTGTCAGAATAGCTTGTTTCAGGCTGCTTTTATCTCCACCAATTTTTTGATAGATCTGTTCAGCCTTATCCTTTATTTTACGGAGATTTATCAATACACCTGAATCGATATGTCTTTGCCTGGCATCTTCATCGGTCAGATAAGCGTACCGCAGCTGTCCACCAATATTGGAGAGATTATGTTTTGCAGCCAGTAGAAATCCATCCCGAATAAGAATATTATCGGGGCTGACAGAACGATTCATGAAAGGCTGGTATTCCGCATGAGAATACATTTGCTGCTCACTTGCGGGAGCAGTCGAACCGTTCTTTGATGGGTTCCCAATATTCCTCACCATCTCTCTTATCATCTGTTCGTCCTCATAAAGAGCGCGCATATCCGCACCGTCAACGGTATCCGGTTCCTGCATTCCAAATAGACTGTTCGTGCCTTTTCCATACTGCAACACAGTATCTTCGTCCATGTAATCCAAATCAGTTCTCATCATTTAAGTTTGTTTATAGTTTGTAGAATTGTTAATCATTTTTTTATTCGTGCGCTTCTGTTGAAGCTATACGTTATCGCTTCACGCTGAAGTTCTTCTCTTGTTTGCACCTTTCCTTTTTGAATCCACGCTTCAAGTTCTTCGCGTTTGAAATATAACCGATTGCCTTTCTTGAAATGTGGAATTGCCCTGGTCGATGTTTTTTCATAAAGGGTAGTGATTTTTGCCTTGATAAAATCAGCAGCCTGTTTAACATCAAGTATATCGGGTATAGGATTGTCACTTAAACAATTCTTTCCCTCTTGTAAAATTTCTATAAGAGTTTCTTTCAGAAGATTTTTAAACTCTGCTTTGCTTATTCCTGTAAAATAAATTCCTTGTTCCATAGCGGGTCTTTTTATAATCTGACTAATGAATTTTTGAATTGGTGCTATGCTGCCTTATCGATGCTGCTAGAGTTATCGTCACCCACGATAGTCATTCGTGGAAGTGTTTTTACAGCGGTGTATTTTACACTGTCACGAACCTGTGCATAGATCTGTGTAGTCTGAATGCTTTTGTGTCCGAGAAGTTTAGAGACCGTATAGATGTCTCCATTGGTAAGTTCAAGCAAGTTGGTAGCATACGAATGACGGGCTGTATGAAAACGCATGAGCGTATGATCCAATCCGGCAGCTTTCGCCCATTTTTTGAGCGCATAATTTACACGACTTTGTACAGACTTGTTTTTGCTGTTGGTCTCTTTTGCGTCAGGGAAAATGTAATCTCTATCTGCTTTGTTATTGGACTCTGGCTTTCGCTCATTCAGTATATCAACGGCCTGGTCGGATAACGGAAAGTATTCTACGGATTCGGTCTTCTGCTGTTCAAAATGTATGAACGATTCTTTTTTTCCATTGAAGTATCGTTCAACGATGTTACTCCATCTCAGTTTGTTTACATCGCTCCAGCGAAGACCTGTGAAGCAGGCAAAGAAGTATGCTTGTTTGAATTGTTGTACGATACGGCATGGTGTTGAGGCCAGCTTGCCAAGTTCTTCGATTGTCCATGCTGTGCGCTTGGTATCTTTTTTCTTCAATCGCTCATGTCTGGGTATGGCATGCCACGGATTGCGGTCAATGACTTGTTTGCTGACAAGATAATTTAATGCCGTGCTGACATTACTCAAATAACATAAGGCTGAGTTAGCGGAGACTGATTTTAGAAGAAAGCCTTCGAAATCTTTCATCCATTCTGTAGTGACTTTAATAATAGGCAACGCCTGTTTGCCAACAAACCTGTTAAGGTGACTGAGTGTTGCTGACAAATTATTGTTGGCTGTTTTGGATGCGATGTATCCTTTGAAGAATGTGATGAAGTCTCCCTGTTTCTTTTGCTTGTCGAGCAAGCCATGATTTTCAACAATGAGCTCATGCTCACGCCGGATGCAAATCTCTTGTGCGAGCTGACGTTTTACTTTATCCTCTGGTGTTGGTCGTTCTTTCCTGATGTGAATGTTCAGGAATTCATACCATCGTTTTTGATGGTGATAAATGTCGAGGTAAAAAGATATTTTACCTCCTGCGATTTTCTTTTCTCTTAATGTAATGCTCATCTCTTAATCTTCCCCTCATTTCGTTCTACTTAATATCAACTATCTTGCATCATTTGAATGACGCTTTTTTTTGTTCATGGATGCAAACATACTGCAACCCAAAAGTGAACGTTATCACTATTTAATCGATCATCACCGATCGTTAATAAAAATTGACAACTTCATTCAATTTTCTTCGATCGTTTAAATATGTTCATATCGTGCATGAAGTTTTTATTCTTGGCAAACTTATACAAAACAAAAGTGAAAGGCATCACTTTGGGCAGGACAGTAACGAGAAGGTTCAACCTAGCAGAATTGTCTGAATTGGTAAGAATGGTACGAATCGGGCAAATATGTGTTGATTGTTAGCCGTGGAACTTCGAATCTTACCTAAGGTTAATAATATAAAAGTTTCGAATAAAGAGGTAGTCCTTTGGATTATTTGTTTATGGATAAGATATTAGGGAGACAATAAGGATATATAGACAATATTGCTTGTGTATAAATGTTGTGCACAATTGTTTAAAAAAGATCATACACACAAGATGAGAGTAACGCTGACAATCTTGTCCTTTGGACTCTTGACTTCACAATCATGCTCGATACGGAATGATAAGATATTTGATGCATCTGACGAGTTGCATTATATTACTCTTTATGAGCATGGACATGATTTCGAATTGTTGTACAACGGAGTCAATACTGCGACCGGGACATACTCTCTAAAAAATGACACAATACTATTGACGTACACAGAGAATCAATTCAAAGAATTCGACCCAAATAAAGCACTAACGAGAAAAATATTGATTGACGAGAGAGCGAAAAGAGTTCGTTCATTGGACGACAAGCAATTCTGTGCAAATATTGAAGTGGACAAAGGGAAATAAATTACGCTCAACACAGCTATAATAAGGCATGTCGACACAATTGATATGAGAGAGGTTACAACAAATATAGAATTGGACTGTGAAATTCTCATTGATATTGATGTGTTGACAGACGACTCTTACATAGCAATTACCGATAAGGGATGTGTAGTTTTTCCGTTTGACAGAATTGAAATCTCGCAGACATTTAAGTTCCCGATCATACGACAGCTTAACGACAAATCATTCTTGATTGCCGACTCAAGGACAAATGACGAAGAGACGGATAATTGTTTTATTTATGACCTAAAGGGCAATGCTCTGAAACACTTTTATGCAGGTGATGGAATTCAAGACATTGAGGTGCTTCGGGACAAGATTATCGTAACCTACTTTGACGAAGGCGTCTACGGTGCAGACGGGCCAAATAATGAAGGACTTGTAATTTTTGACTTTGACGGGAATATCTTGTCTAAGTACAACGAAAAGCACGGTGATCAAATAATATCCGACTGTTATTGCATTTGTAAACATGGAGCGAATCGAATTCTTTTTCTGCCTTATACTGAGTTCCCATTGATTGAATTAAATCTGGACACTGGGGACGAAAAGAAATATGAAATACCAGAAAATGTAAAAGGAAGCAACGCACTGACATCGACTGCTGATAGCATTATATTTCATTCTCCTTACGATGATAAAAGAGGAATTTATAAATGGAGGACTGGCGACAAGACAGCAAAAAGGATTGGAGAGTACGGTGAAGGACTCCGTGGATTAAAAAACGGTAGATTTATATCCTGCGGACAAAAGGGGTTTACAATTTTGGATTTGAATTAAGAACACGGCCTGGCAACAATGAGTATATGCCATGACTTTGTAATGGAGAGATTTTATTTAATTTTTTGCCCAGCGTCATGTCATATATGCGAACGCTGCCAGTCTATCTTTATTAAAAGACGGACATGGTGAAAAAATCAGATATCATTTTCTAAAACAATAGCAATAAAATAATATTCTTATTATTGAATAAAAAGGCTCCAACAAATGTTACCAGTTACGCTGCTAAACTCCAAAACAAAATCAATCATTATTTATATATCTCTTGCATTGATAGTTTTGACTACGCTAAGGGAACTAGGTTTCGCTGATTTTAACTGGTACAGATCGTGGTCGAATATTTCATCCTCTACTGATTGGGACTGTAGGACAATGAGCATTAACCTGGAACCATCCAAATCCTTGGAATATTCTCAAGTTCCCCAACCTTTGATAACCATTCTTTCAGATCAAGACACGCTGTATGAAGAAAGTTCCAATGAAGTTGAAGCCCTAAGAAATAGAGTTATCATTACTATCAAGGAAATAGATTATGGTTTTCTTTGGATACCCATTTACAAATCATCAACGTATACAGCAGTTGCTGAAATAAAGTATATAGGGACTTATAATGAACCGATAGCTAGCAATAATGTTCATGCTGGTATCACAACATTGAACGGCAATATCTCAATTTTTGGTATCTGTTCTCGAAGGTTCGCAGTCAAGTTAGTGCAGGATTTTATCAAGGATAACCTCGTAAATGAATCAAGACGACATTTATCAGAAAAAAGATAATCCATTGAATCTATATTTTCAATTGATGTAGATAAAGGGATATATTCTCATATTAAATATTTGGATAAGTCATGTGGCAATTAAATTTTAACTTCCATTTTTTTCTGATTTTTATATCAGGAGCTATACTTTATGCAGGTTGGGAAACTATGCTTAGCTGGTTTATAATGAAACACCTACAAGCCAGCATTAAAAGTAAAGTGCTTCTTTATGTATTTGGACAGCCGATAAGCTATTGGATTATTCTTTTTGTGATATTTCCATCTTTTGAATTTCAAGTCAGAGTTTTTCTTTCGTTTGTCATATTGCTTAATCTTATTTTGGACTTATTGTTCACTAGGAAAAGATATTTAATTCAATTAGAGTTAAAGGATAATGAGCTACGCGTTCAATACCTGACGCCTTTGTTAAAAAAACTGACAGTTGAATTTGACCGCAAAACAACAACCGACCTCAACCTTGATAATCCAACTGGGTGGATGGGCTATCCATCTTATCTTAAAATCACTGAAGAAACTGAAAATTTTAAATTCATACTTCTGGATAAAGCTATTTATGCCAACACCTTTTTAATTTCGTCTGTAATAAATAAAAATGAAGATGAGCCCGGAAACTCATCTTCATGATCCTGAATTACTTTACAACTGTTGATTACTCAGTTGATTAGATGAGTCATTCGCTACGCTAAAATTAAGTTTGGGTAATGACTTAACAGCAGCTTGTTTCATCTTGTCGCGAACCTGAGCATAGATTTGTGTTGTCTTCACATTCTTGTGACCCAGAAGTTTTGACACCGTATAAAGGTCTCCGTTGGTAGATTCTAACATGTTGGTAGCATAACTATGTCTGCCCGTATGGAAACGCATTTTTTTATCATCCAGTCCGGCTGCCTTTGCCCATTTCTTTAAATGATAATCTACTTTACGGTGAACGTTTTTGTGTTTGGGGTTAGTCTCTTTAACATCTGGAAATACGTATACTTTGTTTGTATCTTCACGCAATGCTGCTTCCCGTTCTTTTAATATTTCGATGGCTTGATCGGTTAACGGTAAAAACTCAATAGTTCTCGTTTTCTGTTGCTCAAAGTATATAAACCATTGTTCTCCTTCAGCATTCTTTTTCTTCAGAATGTTAGACCATTTAAGGCCATTAACATCGCTCCATCGCAAACCTGTAAAACATGCAAACAAATAAGATTGTTTAAATTGTGGATTCATCTTACGGGGAGTATTGACCAGGGTTTGCAGTTGCTCTATCGTCCAGGCTGTACGCATGGGCTCTGGTTTCTTCAATCGCTCGTGTAGCGGAACGGCATGCCATGGATTGCGGGCGATTATTCCCTTTCGGACAAGTTCATTGAGTGCTCCATTAATATTTTGGAGATAAGTCAATGCAGAATTGACGTTCATGGATTTAAGCAGATAACGCTCAAAGTCTTTCATCCATTCTAGCTTTACACCCACTATCGGGAGTGACTTGTTACCTACAAATTTTTTGAGATGACAAAGCGTGGCAGCTCGATGGTTGTTGTAGGATTTCTTGCTCATATGTTCTTCAAAAAACTGAACAAAGTCTTTTCGGATCGCTTTCTTGTCAATCAGCGCATGTGATGTTACAATCAACTCATGTTCTCGTCTTGCCTTGATCTCTAAGGCTAGTTTATACTTTTCTGAATCCTCCTTGGTAGGTTTCTTCCGGTTGAGACGGATGTCCAGAAATTCGTACCAGCGCTTTTTGTTGTGATAAAGATCGAGGTACAGGGACACTTGGCCGTTGTTCAGATCTTTTTCTCTTAATTTTACTGACATAGTTTTTACTGTTAAAGGGTTAAACAAATCCCTTCTCTTCAGTATTGCCAGTAACAACGCGGTAACAAAAGCACTCTAAAATCCTTAAAACATCTAAACAGATCTAAACAGATCGAACCTATGAAGAATCAAAAACCGCTTTTATCTAGGTATTCGTTTGGTTTGGATACCTTTGGTTTTATCTTCGTAATTAGAGATTGACGACGTACGATTTCCTAATCACTGATGACCAAGAACTATTGACTACTGACTACTGACCAATGACTATCGACCATTGACTATTAACTATTCACGAATTACGATTAACGATTAACTAATAACCCTCACCCCCTCCTCATATTATCACAAATAATAGCATTGGCAATAGCAGCATTAAGCGACTCGGCTTTGCCGTAACGTGGTATTGTAATCCGGTTGGTGACAAGTTTTTCAACAGGCGCTGAAATACCTTTCGATTCATTTCCGATTACGAGGTATCCCCCACCCTTAAAGTTAAACTGGTGGACATCTTCACCATTTAGAAAAGCACCCATCACTCTGTGCTTTGTGCCTTCAAGATATTCTTCGAGGTTAGTGTAAAAAATTTTAACTCTTGTGAAAGAGCCCATCGTTGAAGTTATCACTTTGTTGCTGTAGAAATCAACGGTCTCTTCAGAAGCGATGATTTTATTTATTCCATACCAGTCTGCCGTTCTGATAATGGTGCCGAGGTTGCCGGGGTCGCGAATATCATCCAGCACGAGGGCAAATTCATTTACATCAAGATCAATTCTCGCATTAGCTTTCATACGGGCTACGGCCAGCGCGGAGTCATTCGTTTGAAACTCACCCATATCACCCAGCTCTTTAACGCCAGCCTCTATTGCCTGTGCTGCGTACCCTTTGGGCAATTGACTGATAAACTCTTTTGTGCCCACAATCATAGTCGGTTCAAAATCGGACGCAAGTAATTCTAAAACACTTTTTGAACCTTCTACTACAAAACATTGCTCCTGTTTGCGGTATTTCTTTATTTGCAGGGATTTAATGAATTTGATATTGGCTTTTGAGATCATTACGGAAAGT
>DATCRE010000545.1:0-8890 GCA_036569145.1 Cyclobacteriaceae bacterium | reverse complement strand
CAGAGCACTAGATGACCGAAGCACATAATCACAAATTCTAAACAACACACTCTAACAAAACAGAATAATCTTAACAAAACAAAAGCCGATTAGTAAAAACTAACCGGCTCTAACCAAACGCAACTAAACTCTAACGTGTTGCTATTCTTTAATGAATGTAAGTTGAGATTGAGGAATTGGCAGATAATTATTCTTTCCTTCAACATAACCAAACTGGCCGAGTATCTCCTCACCTCTTCCCTGCCTGATGATATCCCACAGGCGTTGACCTTCCATACCAAGTTCAACTTCTCTCTCATGATAAACTGCCTTTAACGGATCAGACTCTGGTGTAGCGCCCATGCCTACTCTATCACGTACTTGTTGCAGATAACTATTCCAGTCGCCGCCAATATGTGCTGCAGCTTCAGCAGCCCAAAGTAAAACTTCTGAATAGCGAATGAGAATCCAGTCATTCGGATCATCACTTTGCAAGCCCCACTGACTTGGTGCTATCTGTTGCTTTTGCGACATGTATCCATCAATACAAGAAGTAAATTGATTGTCTGCTATAACGGTGTCGCCTTTTGCATGCGCATCAGTCCATGTTAGTTGTTCGCCATCATCAATAATTGTTGCATCGCGACGTGGATCGCCAGCTTCAAAGCGATCAACAAATGTCTGCTTAGGACAACTAAAGCCCCAGCCATCACCGTTGTTACGACTGCGCATAAAGATTACATATTCGTTGCCCTCGTTATCATTTCCCCATGCATCCGTGCCTGATGATGCAAACTGAATTTCAAATACAGACTCCGCACCATTCTCATGACTGAGAAGCCAATTGTCGCTATAGTTAGACTCTAATGAATATTCGTTTGAAGCGATGATTTCATCTGCTGTTGATAATGCCAACGACCAATTCTTTTCATAAACATAAGCCTTGCATAAAAAAGCCTGCGCTGCTCCTTTGGTTGCTCTGCCTGTTACTTGCTGACTCTTTACAGGCAACACGCTGATCGCTGCTTTAAAATCATCCTCAATAAATTTCCAAAGCTGATCGAAGGTTGCTTTTGGTAAATTATAATTGCCTGCTGCGAGCAAGTGATCTACCAGTGGAACTTCACCAAATATTTTAACAAGCTCAAAGTAGTAGTATCCTCTTAGGAATCTCGCTTCAGCAACGATTTGATTTTTATTTGAAGGATCAATCATCTCATCGGTCATCACACCAACTTTATCAATCACACGGTTACAGCGGTTAATGCCGATATAATATTGTTGAAAAGGCACGGGCAATCCGGGATTGTTATTTGAATAATCAAATACAAGCAAGGGTTCAATCCATGGATTATCACCAGGACCTTCACCACCTTTATATGAATCGTGACCAAGAATATCACCTAACCAAAAAGGAAAGTAACTTGTATCATCCCATCCTAAAACATCGTAACAACCTATAAGGGCGAGACTAGCCTGTTGCTCTGTCTCGAAAAAAGTATCTTCAGAAACACTGGGAGCCTTCAGATCAAGAAATTTGTCGGAGCATGCTGACATTATAAACAGTAAAGTATAGGCGAGCGTTATTTTTGCTATCTTTTTCATACTTCAATTTTTAAAAAGTAAGATTTAATCCAAACGTATATGTGCGTGGCTGAGGATATGTAGCACGATCAATACCAAGATCAAGTGATCCATAGTAGCCTGTTCCAATCTCAGGATCAAAACCAGTGTATTTTGTGTACGTAAGCAAGTTGGTTGCACCTATATAAAATCTTAAGTTCTGCACATTCATTTTTTTAACAAGCTTTGCAGGTAATGTATAGCCAAGCTGCGTATTCTTGATGCGCAGATAAGATCCATCTTCCACGTAACGATCGGAGAACAATGTGTTATCGGCGTTGCTGGCATCTAGTCTTGGGAAGTGTGCATCGTTTGTAGAATTCGGACCTGTCCAGCGATTGAGCATGCGCGTTGAAAGATTGTATGCTACATCAGGACGTTCTGTATAAACCTTTGTACCGTTAAATACTTTGTTGCCATATACACCTTGTATAAACAGATTCAGATCAAATGCTTTGTAACTCAATTGAGCGTTGAAACCATACGTAAATTTTGGCAATGGATTTCCGATGATACCCTGGAACAACTGACCATCTTTACCTTTCGCATAACGGATGTCGCCAGGCTTGGCATCTGGTTGAAGGAGGTTGCCTTGATTATCAACATGAGCATTTATTTCTTCCTGCGTCTGAAACAGTCCATCAGTTTTATATCCAAAAAACTGACCAACAGGTTTTCCAACTTGTGTCAATGAAACGTTTCCCTGGTTTCTTAACGGAGCCGCTTCAATTTCATCTAGTGTACCCAAGCTGGTAACTTTGTTGTTATACACAGAATAATTTCCACTTATCTTATAACCAAAATCGCCTACTGTTTCAGCATAGCCCAGTTCTAATTCAAAACCTTTATTTTGCATAGAGCCTACATTCTGAAATGGAAAATCCTGAATACCTGAGTGTGCTGGCGCAGGAATAGCTACCAGCATATCTTTAGTTTTCTTGATATAATAATCTGCACTAAAAGTCAGCTTACCGTTCAACAGCGATCCATCGAGACCTATGTTAGAAGTTTGCGTAGTTTCCCAATGAAGACCTGGATTAGCAACATTTGGGAATGTAATGCCATTGACAATTTCTCCATTGATAACATACGACTGATTTAATCTTCCCGGATTAATAAATCCAAAGCCCGGTATCTTTTCATTACCAATACTTCCCCACCCACCTCTTATTTTGAGATCGCTTAAGAAACCCACATTGCTCATGAAGTTCTCTTTGCCAATGTGCCATCCTGCAGAGAACGAAGGAAATATTCCATAACGCTTATTCACAAAGTTTGAAGATCCATCTCGCCTGATGTTAGCCGTGAGAAGATATTTGTCAGCATAACTATAATTAAGTCTTCCGAACAAAGAAGCAATTCGTTTTTTGTTATCAAGATTTACGCCACCGTCAGACGTTGCATAAATGCTGAGAGCATTGCTGACATAGCGAAACTGACCATGATCATCTATGAGGTTAGTTACACGTGTTCCAAAATTTGAATTTGAAATATTATAAGCTTCCGTACCGGCGAGCAATGAAATATGATGCTCGCCTAATTCTTTGGTATAAGTAAAATAGTTAGACCACGTCCAGCTTTGCGTAGTAGACGAATTGTTATAAAGTGAACTTATTTCATTACGCTGCGACGTTGACACGCTATAGACAGGAATGAAATTCTGGTTTTCACCAAACGTTTTAGCAAGACCAAAATTTGATTTAAACTGAAGCGACTTGAATAAATTTATCTCACCAAAAACATTTCCAATCACATTGAAAAGTTTATTGTAAGCATTGGTATAATTTATCTGCGCTACCGGATTACTGGTATCCATATAGGGAGTGCTTGCAAAATTTCCATTGGGTAATCTAACCGGTGTAACAGGATCTATGTTGCTGGCTTCAATAAGAATAGCAGACCATTCATCGTCTTCATTAATTTTATGTTGCGTTGATGATTCAATCGTAAGATTCTCACCAATGTTTAACCACTTCTTTGCTTTAACAGCTGTGTTTAATCGCAATGAGGTGCGCTCGAAATCTGTTTTGTTAATGATACCTTCCTGCTTATAATTATTAGCGCTCAGGAAATACGTAAACTTGTCGCTTCCTCCCGAGATGGAAAGATTAGCATTATGCGAAGCCGCCGTTCTTGAAACTGCTTTGATCCAGTCTGTACCTTTACCCAGGCTTTGATAATTCTGAAGTTCAGGAATTGGATCAAGACCTGCATTGGCAAGCGCTTCTGATTTTAACATGCCCCATTGTGATGCATTAAGAAGCCCTGGCTTTCTCCACATGTTTGCAAAGCCATAGTAAGCATCAAAGCTAATGGTAGTGTTCTCGCTTTTCTTTCCGCTTTTAGTAGTAATCAGAATTACGCCATTAGCACCACGTGATCCGTAAATAGCAGTGGCAGATGCATCCTTCAATACTTCCATGGAAGCAATATCAGATGAGTTAAGAAAACTGATATTATCAACAGGATATCCGTCCACAACAAACAGTGGCGAAGAATTATTAATGGTACCAACGCCACGTATTCGTATTTGCACTGGTGTACCTGGTGAGCCTGAGTTTGCTGTAACCGTTACACCTGCAGCTCTTCCCTGCAAAGCCTGATCAACCGTTGCCACAGGCATCCTTTTAATATCATCGGCTTTAACACTGGAGACGGCGCCTGTGAGATCACTTTTGCGTTGTGTTCCATAACCAACCACAACAACTTCACTCAAGCTGGTTAACGCTTCATGCAACGTTACGTCTATGCGATCTTTTGTGCCAATAGAAACTTCCTGGTTGTCATAACCTATTGCAGAGAACACAAGAACTCCATCGGGCAAAGCGCTAATGGAATACTCACCATTCGCATCTGTTGTAGATCCCTGGTTTGTTCCTTTAACAACAATACTTACACCTGGTATAACAATGCCATCACTTCCTTTTACAGTTCCTTTGAGCACTATGCTTTGAGCAAACAAAGTAAGCTGAACAAGAAGCAGTACGATTGTAAAAAATGCACAATTAAAGAGCCACCTACTCTGCACACGGTGGTTCTGAATTTGTTTTAGCTGAGTAGAATTTCGCATATCTGGTTGTTTGGTAAGGATGAAATAGAACAAGTGTTTAAAGGATTAACTTTTATGATGTAAAAGTTCACGACGCGCTATTGTGTTTAGGTTGTTAAATGATTATTAACAAATTTATTTCCCTACCTAAATTATAGTACTGAATTTTGCGTATATAAATCCTCGATTTGCGCAAATGAGATTAATGCATTCGCTAGGACTGAACTACTATCGATTGCTGATAGATTGGTAAGAATGCTAATGATAGATGATAACCCGAAGGATTAAGGTTTTCTGATCAGATATTTTTGCCTGTACTCCTGTGGCGTGCAGCCTTTTACTTTTTTAAATGAGCGTGAAATATTTTTACCATCGTCGAGACCAATTTCAATGGCTATCTCGAAAACAGTTTTATCGGTTTCTAAAAGTCGTTGTGCAAATTTTTCTATGCGAAGATTGTAGATGTATTTATAAACAGGATAGCCTGTAATTTCCTGAAATCGTTTTTCAAGAGATCTTCTGGATAACGGAACCTGTTTGAGTATTTGTTCTACTTTAAGATTAGAGTCTATGTTCTGATGAATGTAACGCAGTGTTGATGATATGTGATTATCGTTGGTTGCATAAATATCTGTAGAGTGACGTGTAATTACCTGTGTTGGTTTTACAAGAATATCATAATAGGTTTTCTTTTTACTCTTCATCATCTGGTGAAGCAATCGGGCAGCTTCATAACCACCTTTCTCGGCATCAAGACTAATACTGGATAACGGCGGGTCTGACAGATTACAAATAGTCTCATCATTATCGACACCAAGTACAGCAACTTCTTCAGGTATTCTAATACCGGAATGACGACATGCTTGCGTAATGTGTTGTCCCTGATTGTCATCGCACGTCATGATGGCAATTGGCTTAGGAAGCGACTTTAACCATTTACTCAACGATGATGGTTTATAATACCAAAGTTCTCGTGACCTTGATTTTTTATGTTCGAAATAATGGACTTCATGTCCTTCTTGTTTCAATGTATTTTCAAATCCTTCACCTCGTTCTCTTGACCACACAATATCTTTAAAACCATAAAATGCAAAGTGCTTAAATCCCTTTCGTAAAAAATACTCCGCTCCCATTTTTCCGGCGGCAACATAATCTCCGCTGATATTCGGAATGTCTGTGAATCGTTCTTTAAAATCCTGTGCTATAACGGGGATGCCAGCCTTCATTATTTTACTAACGTTGGAATCATTATAAAACTGACCGATGATTCCATTTGCGCCCCACTCTTTGGCCCAATTCAAAATACCTTCTATTCCTTTCGTTTCGCGATAGAAAGATGGCATCTGGCAAAATATCCACGGACCATGTTCTTTTGAATATTTGGTGATGCCACGCAAAAGGTTTTTAAAATATTCTTCAGAGAAATCTGTTAACAGAATAACCTTGTATGCCATTTGAAGTTCCTGTTTTGATTAGTTTTTAAACAAGTCTTTTATGCTTGAAACAGTTTCATTCTTAATTAAGGGTTTAGCCCAAAAGCCAATACTTAAAATATAACCCAGCGTCATAAACAATAACATCATGGCATAACGTAAACCTATGAGTTCGGCGAGTCCACCAATGATAAGTGGAACAATAGCACCACCAACAATGCCAGTACACAAAATACCTGAGAATGTTCCGTGATGGGTTGGCACGGAATTCAATGCCAGTGAAACAATGATAGACCACATAACCGAAGCGAAAAAGCCAGCGAGCGGAAATGCGTAAAGAGAAATATGCTGCGAACCAAAAATTGCAAATGTCAATGAAATGATAGCACCAATAGCAAACGTGATGAGCACAGTACGGCTATCAAAAAATTTAAGAAGCACCAGTCCTAAAAAACAACCAACGGTAAGAAGTCCCCAAAAATAAGCAATGACATCTGCACCTGTTGTTACAGGATCTACTCCGTGATAGGTTAATAAGAACTTAGATGTCCAGTTAGCTATTCCCTGCTCTGTGCCTACATAGGCAAAAATACCTATGAAGAAAAGAACAACATTTTTATTGCCAAGCAACTCAGTAAACGCATTGCCAAGCTCCACCTTCTCATCATCCTTCAATTCAACTGCAGGAAACTTAATCATGGAGATAGTAAGAATCATGAGCAGGGAGATCAACGCAAATATCCAGTAAAGCGAAACCCACTTCAGGTTCTCTGGTACCAGTTGATTTAATACCTGAAGTAGACTGTTATCATTATTACTATGAACATTCTTCACCAGGTAGGTATAAAGCATGGGACTCAAAAAAGATGCTCCACCAAAAAACAATTGAGCCATTACTGAATTAAATGCAAAGCTTGGTTCTCCTCCTGTTGTTCTTAGTAATGGATTGATAACAACCTGCAACATGGCCATGCCCATTCCAATAAAAAACAAAGAGATCATGGCTACATAAAAGCCAGGGAACAAACTAAAAAGCAAAGCACCAAGAAAGGCCATAGCAAAAGCACTTAATAGTATTTTTTTCTCTTTGTATTTCTCAATAAGAAGTCCCGCGGGAATGGACATCACACCATACGCCACAAAAAATGAAAATGGCATAAAGCCCGCCAACCCAACACTAAGGTTAAAACTTGAAATGATGTCGGGTATTAATGGCCCAAGAATATTCGTCAGGAAAGAAATAACGAAAAATATGAGCAGAATCAGGATGACAATAAAGCTACTTCTCTTCATTCACATAGTCTTATGAGTTTACTAAGTTGAAAAAAGAGCTAAAAAGAAACAACGCAAATTGCAATAAATAACCCTCAATTTGCGTAACACGTATTTTACATGATATTGATCAAGGGCTATTTCGATTTTGACAATACTACCTCATCTACTTCACATCAATTTTCAAAGCAGGGATATTCCATCCTGATATTTCGAGACTTGCAGCATTCTGAGCTATCTTCTTTGAAACAGAGCATTTCAAATGCTTTGTTTCATTTGGCAGAAGTGATACATAGTTGTCGCTCCAGAAAACGGGCCTTAGAATTTCACCGTTTGCACTCTTTAGATCCAGGTTAAGGAAGAAAGCAATGGCATTACTATTCTTCAGTGTAACATCAATGATCAGATTTTCGGAATCGTCAATTTTATCGAGTGTTACTTTAACATCAGTCCTGGGCATGGTGTTGAGAGCTTTAAAATCAGCATAAGATTTCATTGGCGTGTAAGCCCACGTTGTTTTATCCCAGTGATACTCGTCTTCTTTTCCCGACAGCCAATAAAAGTTATCAGCAACAGATTTATTTTCGGAATTGAACAATTCAAGCGATAAGAAACCAACACCATTTATTTTGGGAAGATCAATTAGTTTAGTTGACATAAGTGATGCAACATCTGTATCAACTTCTTTAGCAAACAAACTCTTACCATCAACACTCCATAGCTGAATTCTGCTCTTTAGTTTTTTCTGATCAGCGTTCAACTCATTAACGATATAAATTCCATGATCGCCATAGTTATACATTAACTGTAAAGGTTCATTAGCTTTCTTCGCTGCATAGTATGCTGATGTTGGCAGTAAATAATAATCATACAAGTGCCAGTAGAAAGATGGCCATGCTGAATTCATCATCCACTGTACAATACCGGTCGTCTTGGATTGATTAACATGAAATGCTTCAAACATACCTCGCATTGCTTCATACTGTACAGCGTTTGATTTAAGAATATAATCATCCAGGTTGTCAGACTTTCCAAATCGCGAAGCTACGGCTTCATTAAACACATCAAGTTTATTAAAGGCTTCCTGGGCCGTAGTGCAGTGATAACTATACATATCATTGATGGGCCAGAGTTTATCCTGCGGAATCATCTTAAGTATTGTTTCTTTAGCAGGGATTTGAGGACCAGGACCTGTTTCGGTATTAAATCCAAAGGCACCACCATGCTCCTTATCGATGTACCAGTAGTTAGGTCCTTCGTACTCATACGGTCCATTCATCTTCACGCCTGTTGTACCGCTTATGGTACTTTTTATATTAGCAGCGGCTGCTACATAAGGTCTGTTATCGATAACTGAAAGAAGTTTTTTATAGCGCGTTTCTAATTCAGGCTTGGGAAGCTTGTCACTGCCAACAAACCATGATATAACACTGGGATGAGCACGCAACCATTTTACCTGATTATCCAATGACTCAACCATAAGATTCATTTCAGCTTCAGTTTGAATTCCACCGAAATCATCACAAGGCTTGCC
>DATCRE010000544.1:0-5800 GCA_036569145.1 Cyclobacteriaceae bacterium | reverse complement strand
AAGGCATTGTGTTGTTCTGCTGAGAGTAAGTTTCTTTGATATGCTTTTGTGATCCAGGTCTTTGTTTCGAAGAGGGAGCCTCTTGAGTAATAAAAGTTTTTTGAATCTTTGAAATGATATCGTCCGTATCCTTCGCTTATGTTCGCTGCAACAGAATCGACAGTTCTGATTAGTTGCTTACCAATGGTATCTTTCTGAAAGTAATCCCAGGCTTGTATGATCTTCCAAACATCCTCTCCAAGTTCCATAGAAAACGCATAAACCTTAAGATCTTCAAGAGGCATATTTTTTTATTACTACTGACTAATCCCAATGACCAATGACTAAGGATCTAATGGCTAATTTATTTAAAAAGCAGCATCGTTGGAATAGCTATTGCCAGAATTAATGCATACATCGATAGAATAACAATTGTAAATATACCCATGAACCTAAACAACGATTTCAAATTCTGAAATCCGGAAGTTACAGTTGGCAAATCACTTGATTGTAATCCTTGTTTAATTTTTATTGAAAACTGGTACAGATACCATATCGGAAAAAAATAAATTGCGCCGAATAAAAGATACATGAATCCAATCGAAGCCGTGGGAAGTCCTCCACCAAAATTTCTATCGAGTTGAGAAAAACCTGACATTATAAAAATTGCGAGAGCTACAAATAGTCCCATTCCAACAAAGCCAACAATGGATAAAAATCTTCCCCACTTCGAGGCTTCAATTAAATAATCCTTTATTTCTCTGTTACCAAAAAATGAACCTTCGTTGTTATTAACATCATTGATAAACGAGTTTTCATCGAGTATCTTGTTTTCTAAATTCTCCATAACCAATATTTACTTTACTATTAACTGATACTAATGTCCAAGGACTACTGACTATTGACCAATGACTCCTATAACTACTTCTTAAATCCTCTCAATTTAATTTCTGTAAGCTTACGTTTTGTGTCTAATGGAAAATCACCATTCATCATCCAGTCGTAGTATGAAGGTTCCAGTTTAAAGACATCCGTTACTGTTTTGCTTTTGTGCTTGCCAAAATTAAAAATCTCTTCACCTTTATCGTTGCGCACCATGCGACCGGCAAGATCAACAAGATCGGATGATGTTATTTTGCTGAGCACTTCCATGTCGTTTCTTATTTCGCCTATCTTTTTGCCGAGGCCATCGGTTACAGGTAGTCCTTCATAACGTTCAACCTGCGCAATCAAAACTTCCATGGTAGCTTCGGTATCAGCTTCGGCTGTGTGGGCATCTTTAATTTCTTTGTTGCAATAAAATTTATAGGCAGCAGAAAGCGAACGTTTCTCCATGAGGTGAAAAATTTTCTGTGCATCGATAATTTTCTTGCGACTAAAATCAAACTCCACATCGTGACGAAGAAATTCTTCTACCAGCATGGGGATGTCAAACTTTAAAACATTGAAACCACCCAGGTCTGCACCCTCAAAAAATTTAGCGTAGTCCTTTGCTACTTCTTTAAAGGTAGGTTTATCTTTTACATCAGCATCATAGATGCCATGTATCAAGGACGATTCTACAGGAATGGGAACGGTAGGATTCAGTACATTGCTCTTGCGAAGTATCTCGCCGTTCGGCATCATTTTAATAACTGCAATTTCAATAATACGATCTGCAGTGATGTTTACGCCTGTAGTTTCCAGATCAAAAAAGCAAAGCGGGTTTCGAAGGTTAAGTTTCATTAAGGAGATTGTATTAAGGCAGCTGTTAGTTCTGTTTGTAATTGTGAAGTTGAATGAATCAGTGCATTATTTTTTCACTGAGTGTTTTAAGATTGATGCCGCCGAAATTGCCAGAGCTCATCATCAACAGATTTTTGTTCTTCCACGATTGCTCCAATAAAAAGCTTTCAAGTTGTTTTGGATCTGTAAATACTCTTAACGATGTATTGTTAAAAGCTTGTTGAATGTCACCTTCGCTCAAAGGCTCAAACTTTTTATCGCTCACCTTGTCGGGATTGAAATAAACGACTGCTGTTTGGGCAGACTTCATACTATCCTTATACTGCGGAAGAAATTTCTTGTTCATGCTGCTGTATGTATGCAGCTCAAAGCATGCTACCAGATCACGTGTAGGATTGATTTCTCGCAACGCTTTTACAGTAGCCTTAACTTTAGAAGGTGCATGTGCAAAATCTTTGTAAACAGAAGTAGAATTACTTTCGCCAACTTTTTCCATGCGACCTGCAGCGCCTTCAAAACTTTGAATGGCTTCAAAGAATTGTTCTTGCGAGATACCAATTCTTTTCAATAATTCTTTCGCGCCGCTTATGTTCTGCATGTTGTGGCTGCCAAAAATGCGCACAGGTATTTTTGTTTTTCCGTCAGTTAAAATAAACTGTCCGTTCTCCGTTGTGTGGGTGTGCGTTTTATATGGAACAGTGACTACATCGGCTCTTTCCTTGGCACCAATCATGGAAGTCATCGGATCTTCTTCGCAGAAGATAAGAATGCCTGCCTTTGGTGAGCTATCAGCAAGAATGTCAAATTGTTTTACATAATCCATCTCATTGGGAAAAACATTGTAGTGATCCCATGCAATGCCGCTGATGAGTGTGATATGGTGATGGTAGCGTATAAACTTTGGCGTTGGATCTAACGTTGATGACAAGTACTCATCGCCTTCAATCACAATAATAGGAGCATCCGAAAGCTTTACAGTATTATCGATGCCATTAACTTTTGCACCAATAACATAGTCGAACTTGCGGTGGAAATAATTAAGAACATGTGTTACAATAGAAGTAATAGTAGTTTTTCCATGACTGCCTGCAATAACAATGCGTTGTTTGTCTTTGGAGTGCTCGTAAATGTATTCCGGGAAGGAATATATTTTTAGTCCGAGTTGCTGAGCTTTAAGGAGTTCTGAATTATCCTTTTTAGCATGCATGCCCAGGATAACAGCATCCAGGTTGGATGTTATTTTTTCCGGAAACCACCCGAAAGCTTCGGGCAGCAAACCGTTTTTTTGCAGTACTGATCGCGATGGCTCATAAACTTCATCATCCGAGCCTGAAATGGTATGCCCCAATTGCTTCAGGGCTATCGCTAAATTATGCATCACACTCCCGCCTATAGCGATAAAATGGATTTTCTGTGGTGTTACTGACATTGAGAATAGAAAATTCAGGATTAAAGTAAGCTAAAATGTTTGTTGTGAACAAGCCCGTTTCTCCGTTATTAACTTCAGAAGTTCAAGGTCAGAGTTTCCAGGTTGATAACATTCCAACGTTGAACTTGAAACGTTGAACTCTGAAAACTTTTTATTCAGATAAATAATATTCTTCACAACACCACCGTGTTATAAAAGAAATCTATTCACAATTTTTATTGTTAACTAATTGTGAATAAGTTGTGGAGAGAACAATACTGTACAACGGATGCTTTTTATAGGTTTGTCACCCTTTTAAAAAGTAATCACGTACAACAACCACTGTATGGAGCAACGATCAACGCCGCTGAGGTTAAGCAATAAGTCCAATAAGTTAATTCCGCGAGACATCTCGGAGAGCCTTGGAAAGTTGCCGCCTCAAGCGCTTGATCTGGAGGAAGCCGTTCTCGGTGCGCTTATGCTCGAAAAGAACGCCCTCAACTCGGTTGTTGAATTTCTCAAGCCCGAACATTTCTATGTTGAGAAGCATAAAGAAATTTATGCCGCTATCCTGGAGTTGTTCAAAGACTCTGAACCGGTTGACATGCGCACAGTTGTTAACCAACTGCGCAAGCTTGGTAAGCTTGAGATCATTGGCGGCGCTTATTACATTGCCGAGCTCACGGCCAAAGTAAGTTCAGCTTCAAACATTGAATATCACGCCCGTGTTATTATAGAGATGGCCATCAAGCGAACGCTGATTGAAGTAGCTTCGCAGATTCACCACGATGCTTATGAAGACACAACCGATGTGTTTGAGTTGCTGGATAAAACCGAACAGGCCGTTTTTGAAATTTCCGATTCAAGCTTACGCAAGAATTATGACAACATGCGCAACCTCATGGCACAAGCCATCCAGGAACTTCAGTTGCTGAAAGATCATAAAGATGGTCTCACTGGTGTGCCAACAGGTTTCTCTACGCTGGACAGAATGACGTCGGGCTGGCAAAAATCTGACCTGGTTATTATTGCAGCTCGTCCTGGTATGGGTAAGACGGCATTCGTGGTTTCGGCTATGCGTAATGCTGCCGTAGACTTTAAACAACCTGTTGCTATCTTCTCTCTTGAAATGGCTTCTGTTCAGTTGGTTAATCGTATGATTTCAGCCGAAGCAGAACTGGAAGGTGAGAAGATCAGAAAAGGAAACCTGGCTGACTTTGAGTGGCAGCAGTTGGTTCATAAAACAAACAAGCTGGCGTCAGCACCAATCTTTATTGATGATACGCCGGCACTCTCTGTTCTTGAACTTCGTGCAAAATGCAGAAGACTTAAGGCAGAACATAATATTCAACTTGTCATTATCGATTACCTGCAGCTTATGCGTGGTGATGCGAGCGGTAACCGCGAACAGGAAATTGCTTCGATCTCACGTGCATTGAAAGGTATTGCAAAAGAATTGAGCGTACCGGTGCTGGCACTGTCGCAGTTAAGCCGTAGCGTGGAAACCCGTGGTGGTGATAAACGTCCGCAGCTTTCTGACTTGCGTGAATCGGGATCTATCGAACAGGATGCTGACATTGTTATGTTCCTCTATCGTGCTGAGTATTATAAAATCACGCAGGATGAAGACGGTATGCCAACACAAGGCATGGGTGAAGTTATCATTGCCAAACATAGAAACGGTTCAACAGGTACAGCCAAACTTAAATTTATTGGCAAGTACACCAAGTTTGCCGACTTCGATATGCCGAGCAGCGACAATCCATTCTCTGGCATGATTACCCGCGAGAGCAAACTTAATTCATTTGATGATGGCGGTGGTTTCGAACGTCCGCCGATGCTTCCAAGAGGTGGCGATGATGACGATACACCATTCTAGGTCATTGTTGTTATCCGTTAAAAGTTAATCGTTAATAGTGAACCGTTAATCGTTAATAATTGATCTTTTTTAACGAATAATTCCTCCTACATTTATCATTAACTGATTACTATTAACTATTCACCATTAACTATTACCGTGATGTTTAAGCGATTGGTGCCGGCGATTGTATTGCTTATGCTCTCGTGTGTGAATCATGACTTGGCTCCGAAGAAATTCGACTGCACTAAAACAACCCTTACGCTGGCATTAGATTCTGTATCGGCTGCCACAGCATGTGGTGTAGCAGATGGAGCAATTTATGTGTCTGCACTAGGGGGTATTGAACCTTATTCTTTTCGTGTTAATGACCAGCCATCATCAACATCAAATACACTAGGAGGACTTCTCTCGGGAATTTATACTGTAGCCGTTGTGGATAAGAATGGCTGTGAGAAAACATTAGAGAATATTAAAGTAATGGCTGGGGGTTTTGAATTCACTGCCACAACAACGGACGATAGTGAATGCATAAATTATAACGGATCTATTTCAGTAGATGTACAAAGTGGTAACGCGCCATTTCAATTTAAGTTAGGAACAAATCCTTTTTCAGATAACAATGTCTTTACAGATCTGGAAGCAGGTTCATACGACCTTGCCATCAGAGATACGAATAATTGTACAGTGCAATTGCGTGTAACAGTTTCCAAAGGTAATACAGGCACTAGTTGGTCAGCAGATATATTACCCATTATACAATCAAGCTGTGCTGTTTCGGGTTGCCACAATGGAATAAGTCGTACGGATTATAGAATCTATGCCAACGC
>DATCRE010000543.1:0-3257 GCA_036569145.1 Cyclobacteriaceae bacterium | reverse complement strand
TGGCAACAGGAATTTCAGAAACTGTTCTTCTTGTTTTCCAGACAGGCAGTGATAGCGGATGAGCTTTATAGGTGTCCAGTGATGCAAGCCACAGAATTTCATTGTTGGTGTTCAACTTTTGTTTGAATGTGGCGACATCAAATTTTCCTTCAAGCTCAAGTAAATAATGACAGATATTTGTTGATATGCCTGTGCGATTGATATGCCTTTTCTCCAGCGCGCGCATAAAACAATCGGCTTCCGTCAGTGGCAATGAAAGATGGCTATACTCAATCATGAAAAATGCCGTTTGGTACACTCGGCCAATGTACGGACTGATTTGAAATTCTCCGGGATAAGTTCTTGTTCGGGCAACGCTACTTTAAATTTTCGCTCGATAAACAAAACCAGCTCGATGGTAGACAACGAATCAATGCCAATCTGATTAAACAATGTGTCGGATTCAACGACAATTTTATTATCAACAATGCTTTTTCTAATGAAAGCACAAAGTTCGTGGCTTATCTCTTCTGTTGTCATGTTATAAATTTTACTGCTTCGAAGCAGTATCGTTTTAAATCTACTTAACCGATTTGGCAACATAAATAAATCCATGTTGCCAAGTCAAATAATACCCGAAATTTCTGTTATTATTACCCTTCAATTATAATTTATTTAAAGATTTTATCAGTCATTAATGAATTGTGCTGTTATTGGTTCTGGAATTGCAGGTTTAGCTACAGCCATCAGGCTACGGTCACGAGGCTATAGCGTTGATGTTTTTGAAGGCAATGACTCACCTGGTGGTAAACTGCAAGAGAGAAAAGAAAAAGGCTACCGGTTTGATTTGGGCCCTTCTGTTTTCACCATGCCGCAATTAATTGATGAACTCTTTGAACTTGCCGGCAAAAATCCACGTGACTATTTTACATACACAAGACTTGATACTTCATTTAAATATTTCTTTGAAGATGGCAAGGTAATTACAGCTTATGCCGATCCTGAAAAATTTGCAAAAGAGATTACAGAAAAGACTATCGATACGGAAGAAACCTTCTGGCGATATGTTGATGACGTAGCTAAAAAATTTGATATCACCAATGAAGTCTTCAGTGAAAACTCATTGCATATTGCCAGCAATTATCTGAAGAAGAAATTTATTTCAGGCATTCTGAATTTTCATAAGATAGATGCTTTCAAGTCTATGCATGAAGGCAATGCTAAATTTTTCAAGGATCCTCATTTGGTACAGCTCTTTGATTATTATGCATCGTATGTAGGTTCCAATCCATTGGTAGCACCGGCAACGTTAAATCTTATATCACATCTGGCGTTGAACATTGGTACGTACATCCCCGATAAGGGAATGTATGCTTTAATAAAAGCTATGGTGAAGCTGGCGGAAGATATTGGTGTGAAGTTTCAGTATAACACGTTTGTACAGGAGATCATCACGGAGAATAATCAGGTAAAAGGTATAAAGATTAATGATCGTGTTATTTCATACGATAGGGTGATCAGTAACATGGACGTATATTTTACCTACAAGAAATTATTACCCCACGAAAAAGAACCAACACGAATTCTGAATCAGCCAAAATCAAGTTCGGTTATAGCTTTCTATTGGGGAGTCAAAGGTATTCGTCCCATGCTTGATATTCACAACATGCTCTTTTCAAAAAATGAAACAGAAGAGTACACTACTGTTTTTGAAAAGAATAATATTAGTGATGATCCGTCGGTTTATATATGCATCACATCAAAACACATTACCGATGATGCACCTGCTGATAGCGAAAACTGGTTTGTGCTTATAACAGCACCCAATGATCAGCGACAGAACTGGGATGAGATTGTTAGTCGCACGCGCAAGAATGTTTTGATCAAAATTAAGAACATGCTTTCCGTTGACGTTGAACCACTCATTGAGTTTGAAGATGTATTAACGCCACCACAGATAAAAGACCGATACAGTAGTGCATTTGGTGCTGTGTTTGGCAATAGTTCAAATAATAAGTTTGCAGCGTTTTTTCGTCACGCTAACTTCAGCAAAAAAATTAAGGGCTTGTATTTTGCCGGCGGCAGTGTACATCCTGGCGCAGGTATACCCATGTGCTTGAACTCAGCAAAAATTATTGACAAAGTGTTTAAGTAGACCGTAGGATCAGCGCTTTGCTTCGCGCAGATGTTTTTGAAAATTGCGACCTTGTTCGAGGTATTTTCTCGGAACGATAAGCATGCCAAAACACTCACCATCTTCCTTTTCTCTTCGCTTATGATGAGCTTTGTGTCCTTTTCGAAGGGCAATGAGCCATGCGTTTTCCGTATAGCGTAAAAAATTAAAACGTTGGTGAATTAGTCCATCATGAACCAGCACATAGCAGATACCATAGAGTGTGGTGCCAATGCCTATATATAATTTATAGTCACACCCATCCATAATGCCAAACATCATAAACAACCACGAGGGGATTGCAAAAACAAGTGCGAAGAAATCATTCTTCTCCATTTTCTTGTTATGAGGTCTGTGATGATCTTCATGTAAAGACCAGAGTAAGCCATGCATTACATACTTATGCAGCGCCCAGGCAATGGCTTCCATCGCGGCAAACGTAAGCAGTATCACACAGACATACCAAACGTAGAGCATCAGCAATATTTTACTGCGCAAGATAAATCAAAAGTGCTAAAACTGAAAAGTAAAGGGAGAAACCTGCAGGAAGAACTGGGCTATCGCTCCTGTGTTTCTTTATAGAGCTTGTTAGGATCGATGGTTATTGTCTTTCTTCTTTTGTAATCAGTGGCTATAAATTCAATCCAGCTTTTTATGGCATTGGGTTGTACATTGTTCATAAGCCATAGCAAGACTTTGCGATCTATTTCATCAAGGTTAAAAAATTCGGGTCTTTCTTGTTCCATAGTACGGTAATGTGAGGGGAAGTGATTATGTTTTTTCTCACAAGGTAGTTGAATTGAAATAGCTATGTCAATACTCTTTAAAGTGCATCATGACTTTTAATCGAATTTTAATTATTCATTTTAGGGTTGAAGAAGGAATGTCCAAGGCAGACTCTTATAAGGATATGCTTAACTAAGATGAGCTCGATAGAGCAAACTAAGCCCTCCTTCTAAATTTATTTAGGGGAATTTATTCTACGCTTGCAAATTTTAGTTATTGGCTTTACAGTGACTTCTTTGATAACTTTCATAGACAATGCAGACTGTTGACTGTTCTCTTATTGAAGTGGGAATTTTTTACACAGCATTACGCTCATATT
>DATCRE010000542.1:0-4214 GCA_036569145.1 Cyclobacteriaceae bacterium | reverse complement strand
CGGAGTTTTAAAATCTCTTCGTTGGGAGTTTTTACTTTTTCCACGTTGCTTACAAACCAGGCGGCGCCATTCGCTTCGGTGTTAGGAATAATGTTATCACGACCCGGTCCGTATGTGATATACTTGATGTTAAGCATATTTATCACACCAAAGTTTTTAAAATCGAGTGATCCGGCCTGCGCTGCTTTTATGAGCTGATTCGTCTCGGGCACAATACATGAGTCATACAGATCCTGGTAGCTTTTCATTTTGGCACCATGATATCCACCAATAGAATTATGGTAGTAAGAAGTATGAGCCTCAGCCATGGCATCTTGAAGATTATAAACTCTGTAATAAGATTGATCTTTAAGAATCTCCTGATCAGCTTCTGTCATGGAGAGTACAGCATTTTCGCGTGATCGCTGGTAGTTGTCAGAAGTGAAATAACGTTTATCGACAACAGCCAGATCTATAACAGTAAGTAACGCAAGTATAGCACAGAAAGCGAAAGCTGAAATTCTTTTCCAGAGTTCGAAGTAGATAGCAGCAAATGTTATCACAATAAAAGCAAGTGAGCGGAATGCATCAGCCCGGAACAAACCCTTGCGATCATCTACCAGTGCATTGGTGAACCACGGAGGTAATTGGCTTTCACCTTCCTTCATGAAACTCATCATACCGCCGAAGAGAAGCAGAACAAAACAAAGTCCGCCGGTACAAGCCAAAGCAATAAGAAGTTTTTTCTTTGCAGCTTTATCAAGACCTGTTGTCATTACTTTCTCAAGTCCCAGTAGGCCAAGCAATGGAAGTGCAAAAAGTGTCAGGCTTATGGTGAAAGTTACAGACCGGAATTTATTATAGCCGGGAAGGTAATCGAATATAAAATTGTTAAACGTTTCGAAGTTGCTTCCCCAGCTTAACATGATTCCTAAAACACTGATAGGTACGAGCCACCAAACATATTTTTTATCAGCGAATAGAATTCCAACAACAAAAAGAAAACAGATAATAGCACCTGCATAATAAGGTGATGTAAGTCCTTGCTCTCCCCAGTAAGCACCCGTATAGTTGGAAAGTTGATTAGCCATTTCCTGGTTGCCTGAACTTGCCAATGCTTTATAGACATGGCTGCTCTGATCGCGTACTAAAAAATTAGATGAACTGCCTCCATAAAAATTAGGAAAGATCAACACCATAGGCTCAAGTATTCCATTACTGTAAGCAAAAGCATAACTTTTTGGTAAACCGCTAGCTGGAGTTTTTGGTGAAGAGATTTCTGACTTACCACGCATGGTGTAAGGAGTATATTCAGATACAGACCACAGTTGTCCGAAGAATGTACAAACAGCAAGCGTTACAGCAAGCACAAGTACGCCAATGGTTTTTAAATAATCAGCTATCGTTTTTTCACGCAGGGCATAAATCAGCAATACCAAACCATAAGCACCAATAATGATGGCCATATAGTAGGTCATCTGTAAATGGTTTTCACGTAAGTGCAATGCAAAACCAAGCGCTGTTACAGCCAGTCCTAATATTCTTTTTCCGTTGAATGCCAGGTGAACGCCCGCTATTACCAAGGGTATGAAGGCCGTGGCACCGATACGTCCGTTATGGCCAGCTCCCAATCCAATGATCATGAAAGAAGAGAGACCAAATGCTATGGCGCCTGTAATGGCCAGGTAAGGCCTGATGCCAAATACCAATAGCATGATGTAGTAACAAATAAAAGCCAGGAATATATTGCTCACAGGGTGAGGAAGATCGAGTGCCAATACTTTCTTAAATCCCGAAACAACGCCACTGCTCCATTCAACATTGATAAGATAAGCAGGCATGCCGCTGAACACAGCGCTTGCCCAAAGTGGTTCTTCACCAGTCTTGTCACGAAAATCTTTGAGTTGCTTTACTGTGCCAGTTGACTGTGTAATATCATGCTGGTTAAGTGTTTGATGCTTAAAGAAAATAGGACTGAAGAAGAATACTGTAATGATCAGGAAAGCAGCCACAGCAATACCGTGGGGAAGAACATCACTGACGAAATTAATTTTTTTCATGTGCGTACGTTAGGCGTGCAAAATAGGAAGATTAAGGCGTACGCAAAAACGCCATTTTATGAATGCAGAAGTATAATTAATCAGTAAAGAATCTAGCCACCAATAGTCGACATAGATTCGTGGGCGAGCGTGTGATCCTTCCTTTTTTCTTCGGCTTCAAACCCATTCAACGGCCTTGACTGAAAGGCTTTTAGCAATGCATCTTTAATCTCTTCATTGCTTTTGCCTGCGCGTAACATGGCTTTGATATCTAAAACACCATCGTCATAGAGACATGTTTTAAGTCCGCCCTGGGCAGTGATGCGCAGGCGATTACAGGTGCCACAGAAGGTGCGACTAAAGGCAGCGATGATACCAATGTTGCCTTTATATCCGGGTATGGAATAATTATAGGCTGTAGAATTCTCGGGATCTTTTATTTTTTGGATTGATGGATAATGACTTGTAAGATGCTCAAGTATTTTAACGTATGTCCAGTTCAAAATCGGGTAGTGATTGCCTTCACCGTTGAAAGGCATCTCTTCAATAAACCGCACAGAAACCGGATGTTCGCGCGTAAGCTCAGCTAGCGGAATAATGTCGTCTGTATTTTTACCATCCATCACCACGGCATTAATTTTTACAGGAATGTTATGCGCCAGCAACTCGTGATATGTTTTCATGACAGCATCAAATTCATCCCGGCGTGTAATGGTATGGAAATGTTCTTTGCTAAGTGTATCGAGACTGAGATTTACAGAAGCAATACCTAACTTTTTAAGCTCAGGAATATGCTGAGCAGTGAGTACACCATTGGTTGTAATGTGTAAATCGTTAATGCCAGGTATGTTTGTAATAGTGCGGATCAATTGCATCATATCCGTTCGAACAAAAGGTTCTCCACCTGTTATTCTCACTTTAGATATGCCCAGCGAAGCAAGAATAGATATGACCCGCTCGATTTCTTCAAATGTCAGTAATGCTTTTTTAGGAAGATAGTGTATTCCCTCCTCTGGCATGCAATAGAAGCAACGCAGGTTGCACCGGTCTGTAACGGCCAGGCGAACATAGTTTAAAGGGCGTCCATGATTATCTACCAGCATTCTCACTCAAAAATTAGTACAGATCATCGTGTCTCACAGATAATCAAGTATAAAGGTATGAAAACACAATGCCAATCTATAAATTTCAGCTTTAAAACGTAATGGTCAGTTAGGAAGATGAGGCTGAAGATTAAGGCATTTGGAATTACAAAAGAAATTGTTGGCGGGCGCGAGATTGTTGTGGAAGCCAATATTCGGACGGTGGCGGAGTTGCGGGAAGAATTAAAGATAAAATATCCAGCACTGCTCAAGTTAAAATCGCTGTTTATAGCTGTTAATAGTAAGTATTCTGAAGAAGAATTAACGCTTCATGAAAGCGATGAAATTGCTCTTATTCCGCCTGTTAGTGGTGGATGATTTATCAGCTTTCACAGTTAAAGAGCAGCTTTACTCACAGCTCAAAGCTGGCAACTCGAAACTCTAAAATTAGCTTGTTATTTTAAAAGTAAGGCTCTAACTTCATTACTCCCTTCAATTTATAAATTCACTTAACCCCTCACATCATGATTAAAATCACAGAAAAACCCATTGATGTTCAAAAGGTAATCGATACAGCAACAAGCCTGGGGGCTGGCGCTGTGAATGTTTTCATTGGTACGGTACGTAACTCAGCACATGGTAAAAGCGTGCTTTGGCTCGAATATGAAGCTTACGAAACGATGGCAGTAGCCGAAATAAAAAAGATAATAGATGATGCATCTCACCAATGGCCTTTGCTGGGATGGGCTGTGAGCCATCGTGTTGGTACATTAAAGCCGGGTGAAGTTTCTGTTGTTGTGGCAATATCATCACCACACCGAAAAGAATCTTTTGCAGCATGTCAATACATAATCGACACCATCAAAGAAAAAGCTCCGATCTGGAAGAAAGAAGTTTTTGAAGATGGCGAAGAATGGATCTCTGCCAGTCCTAACGGTGTTGCTGTTCAGAACTGATGCATCACAATGATGCTTGCCGTTACCAGTGTGATAGCTGCTAACAAACCAGCAAAGAAGATCAGAATTAAATCGCGATTAATTGGATTGGTTAAAATCTCCGGAAGGAAAATTTTAGAAATTGTTTTCATAAAGCTTAACTATTAGACGCTGCTAAA
>DATCRE010000541.1:0-8378 GCA_036569145.1 Cyclobacteriaceae bacterium | reverse complement strand
TGCTTTATCCAAAGCGACATTCGCTGCGTATCAACAGAAATAATCGTATATTCGAGATAGAACTTAAACTGCACCTGAATTGAATTTAAAGTGTCTTATTGTTGACGATGAATTCCTGGCCCGACAGCTTCTTGAAGGTTATGTGCAGAAAATTCCATACCTGGAGATAGCAGGGAGTTGCGAGAGTGCCTTCGAAGCTATTACTGTACTACAACAGCATAAAATTGATTTACTTTTCCTGGATATAAACATGCCTGAATTAAATGGCATAAATTTCATAAAAGCGCTTAAGCATAAACCTGAAATCATTATTACAACAGCATACTCAGAACATGCGCTTGAAGGATATCAACTTGATGTAATTGAGTACCTTCTGAAACCAATATATTTTGAACGTTTTCTCAAAGCGGTAAACAAAGCTAAAGACCTGATTGATCTTAAGGCACAGGCTTCAAAAGGTCATTCCACTGGAACGGCTAATCTTGAAGGGAATTCTTTTTTTATCAAAACAAGTGCGCAAAAAATAACGCGCATCAAGCTTTTTGATATTCTCTATATCGAAAGTCTTCATGAATATGTGCGAATTCATCTGAATGATACCAGCTATACAATTTATCATTCACTGAAAAACTTACTGGATATTTTACCTACAGATCAGTTCATACAGATTCACCGATCTTATATTGTAAACTTTAATCGCGTTACTTGCATTGAAGGTAACACAGCTAAAATAGATCAGATTGAACTAAACGTCGGCAAGAATTTCAAGGAGGATTTTCTCAATCGCGTCAAGCTAAACAGCATCGGATTTAATCAAAAATAACTTTCAGCCGGCGCCAGTACTATTATTATTTCTTGCCTGTTGACTCACGCTCATAAAGAATTGAAGGCAACACAACTCTTTCTTGTTTAAGATCAATTTTTTTTGCCAGCGATTTAAACAGTAAAGTAGCTGCTGCTTCGCCCATAGCAAATGCCGGTTGCATTACCGTTGATAACGACGGAGCAAGTAATGATGCAATCTGAAGATTAGAAAATGCAATAACTTTAACTTGCTTAGGTATGGACAACTTGCATTCGTAGCATGCGCGGTACACTTGCATGGCAAGCTTCTCTACGGAACAAACAACGCCATCAACTTTTTTCTCCCCCCTCAATACATTCTTGATGATCTCATAAGTTTCATTTTCATCTTCACTGCATTTTATAATCTGCTGTTGTGTGGATGATTCCATGCCATTTTCACGAAGCGATTTCATAAATCCTTCTTCACGCTGATTAATGATGGAGAGATTTCCGGCGGCTGAGAAAAAAACTATTTCACGACATCCTTTCGCGATAAGATGATTTGTTGCGTTATATGAAGATTCAAGATCATCTGTTAATACTTTAGCGGTGCTGATCTCATCACAAACACGATCAAAAAAGATCAACGGTAATTCTTTTGCAACCTGCGCATGGATCTGACTATCCTTTTTTATCCCGCCTGATACGGAAATCAACACACCATCAACGCGACCTCCACGGAGTTCTTGCAGGATCGACTCTTCACGTTCGCTGCTTTCGTGTGTAAGATACACTAATACATGATAGCCCTTTGTATGCGCTATACTATCTATTCCATTAATGGCATTTGAAAAAAAAGTATCAGCAACTTCAGGTAAGACCACCGCAATGTTTTTGGTCTTGCGATTCTTCAAACTACCTGCATAGGCATTGGGAACGTAATCGAGCTTCCGGGCATACTCAAATACTTTCCGCTTTGTTTCTTCGCTGATTTCATGACTATCACTCAATGCCTTTGATACTGTAGACACTGCAATTTTTAAATCTTTCGCAATTTTTCGAATTGTAACACTCATGAATAACCTTCTGTTATAACCTTTTACTTGTAATTAAGACGAAACCGGTTTCGTAAAAAAAGCACACGTATCCCGTTCAAATCAATGAAATATTTACCAAGTTCGTAAAATAAGCTCACATAAGCACATATCTTATAAACTTCAAGCAAACGTGAATAATATGAATAATCAACATGAAATTGGACCTCTTAAGAGCCTGGATGAGTGGGAGGATGATGTCTTAAGAAGATATCCTGATCCAGAGGCCATAGCCACCAGCAAATCAACCGAAGAATATAGAAATTACGATAGTCCGGTACGCGATACGGTAAAAGAATTCTATAGACTTAACCACACCTATCAGACATTTGATTTCGTTTCGAAAAAAGAAGCTGAGTTTCTGAAGTTCGAGAGAAAGACCATGCCTGTATGGGATGCCTTTACTTTTCTAAATCAACTGGTTGATGATTCTGATCCTGATACAGACCTGGATCAATTGCAACATTTATTACAAACATCTGAAGCTATCAGACGTGATGGACATCCTGATTGGATGGTGCTCACTGGATTAATGCACGATATGGGAAAAGTGCTTTGCCTGTTTGGTGAGGAACAGTGGGCTGTTGTTGGCGATACATTCCCCGTAGGGTGTAAGCACTCAGACAAAATTGTATATCCTGAGTTTTTTAAATTCAATCCTGATAGCACAGACGAACGCTTCAATACAAAGTACGGTGTATACTCACCTAACTGCGGATTAAATAATGTTCACATGTCATGGGGACATGATGAATATGTTTATCAGATGATGAAGAATTATATTCCGGAGCCCGGTCTTTATATGCTTCGTTATCATTCATTCTATTCTCAGCATCGTGAGCATGCGTATGATCATTTACTGGATGATCACGATCGTGAAATGTTTAAATGGGTGAATCTGTTTAATCCTTATGATCTCTATTCAAAAAATCCAAATCCTCCTGACTGGAAAGAATTAAGACCTTACTATGAGGATCTTGTTGCCAAGTATTTACCTGCAACACTTAAATTTTGATTGCAATTCATAACGACTGATTAACTTACAATCATCCGGGGGAGCAGCATGCACAAACTTCAGACAGAAGACTATGTAGTATTTTTTATTTATTTCATAGTCGTATCAGGTTACGGGTATTATGTCTATCGAAGAAAAAAATCTGCAACAGTCAACTCCCAGGATTTCTTTCTGGCCGAAGGCTCATTAACATGGTGGGCCATCGGTGCATCGTTAATTGCATCTAACATTTCCGCTGAACATTTTATTGGTATGTCGGGCTCAGGCTTTGCACTGGGCCTCGCCATATCTACTTATGAGTGGATGGCCGCTGCCACACTAATTATCGTCGCCGTATTTTTTATTCCGCTGTATCTGAAGAATAAAATTACAACCATGCCGCAGTTTCTTTCCAAGCGGTATAGCGATAAGGTGAGTACTACTATGGCTGTATTCTGGCTGCTCGTCTATGTGTTTGTGAATCTTACGTCTATTATTTACCTCGGTGCTATCGCCATCACATCCATATCAAACATAAGCTTTACATGGTGCATTGTTGGGCTAATTTCATTTGCATTAATTCTCACATTAGGTGGAATGAAAGTTATTGGCTATACCGATGTGATCCAAGTGCTTGTACTTATCATCGGAGGTCTTATCACTACTTACCTGGCTTTAATTCTTTTATCAAAACATTTTGGTTATGGTGAGCATATTTTAACTGGCCTTTCGATCCTTAGAGAAAAAGCTGATTCACATTTTCACATGATCTTTAAACCAGACAATCCTTACTATAGAGATCTGCCTGGCTTATCAGTACTCATCGGTGGCATGTGGATTAATAATTTGAACTACTGGGGCTGCAATCAATACATCACACAACGTGCGCTTGGTGCAGATCTAAAAACAGCACGAAGCGGTTTGCTGTTTGCCGCTTTATTAAAACTAATCATACCTGTTATTGCTGTGCTTCCTGGCATAGTTATGTTTGTACTTTATAAAGAAGGATTATTTCAGCAGGAAATGTTGAATGAGAGTGGTGTACTTAAACCAGATCATGCTTATCCAACGTTACTCAATCTTCTTCCCCCAGGTCTTAAAGGCGTTGCCTTTGCTGCACTGACGGCAGCCATTGTTGCATCATTAGCTGGAAAAGCAAACAGCATCTCGACTATTTTCTCGATGGACATTTATAAGAAGTACATCAACAAAAATGCAACGGATGAAAAAATAGTTTCTATTGGAAGATGGTCGGTAATTATCTCGTTGATCATTGCGGGCGTTGTAGCTCCCGCCTTAAGAACACTAGACCAGGCTTATCAATTCATTCAGGAATATGTAGGCTTTATCTCTCCGGGTGTATTGGCTATTTTCCTCATGGGATTTTTCTGGAAGAGAACAACAACAACCGCTGCATTGGCTGGCACATTATTAACCATACCAATTTCAACAGCGTTGAAGTTCTTACCTGCCTGGACCAATGGAGCATTTCCTGATTATCCATTCCTTGACAGAATGAGCATCACATTTGTTTCTATCATAATCATTATGATCATTCTTAGTCTTTCACAAAAAAGGAGCGATCATCCAAAGACTATCATAATAGATAAGTCGATGTTTAAAGTATCACCATCATTTCAAATTGGTTCACTGATTATAATCGGAATTTTATCAGCATTATACATTGTGTTCTGGTAACACGTTAAACCAATTAAATATGGTTTAACGTTAGCTGCAATATCCCGTTAACTCGCAAAGTAGTTTTTCGATTATAATTTCATTCTTTTTCATTAGCACTGATACGTCTACTAATATTAGTTATTGTTGATTGTTGGACTGTAAATGCTATGCAAAATAATCCATACTGTGTGCTAATCTCTACAGCTATCCCTTCAAATAATCTATATCAACACTGAAAAAGTCCGGCACAACCATTGATTAAAGATTGTTATCGTTAATCAAACAACTAAAACATGAAAACAACTAATTTATTTAGTATGCGTACGCTGATTATTGCGCTATCTATGATGATAGCAAGTATATCAACATTTGCACAGCAACAACAGACCTCATCTGAGTCTACGATAACTCCTAAATTTGGTGTTAAGGGTGGACTTAATTTTGCAAATCTATATATAGATAATGTTAAAGATGAGCATGTGAAGATTGGTGGTAACGTAGGTTTATTTGCAAAGTTACCAATCGTGAAAGGGGTATCCATACAGCCTGAAATATTATACACTTCAAAAGGTGCCAAAGTTCATTATGACAATGTATTTCAGGGAACGGGTGAATATAGATTCAATTTGAATTATGTAGAAACACCACTGATTATGGTTTTTAATGTTACACCTAATTTTAGTTTAAGCGCCGGTGGTTATGCAGCTTATCTGACATCAGCTAATATCAAAAATGTCAAGGAAGATGGAACTATTAAAGGTGTTCGGAATCTGAATGCAGAAGACTTTCATCGCTTTGATTACGGTCTTGTAGGTGGTGTGAGTGTAGACATTCAAAACTTTACCATTGGAGCACGTTATAATTATGGACTACAACCTATTGGTAAATCAGGAAATCTTTCTAAAGACCTGACTCAAAATTCAAAAAATAGTGCAGCTTCTATATTTATAGGATTAGGCTTCTAAGTAATTCTGAAATAAAATTTTGACAGATCATTTCTACAGTTTCATCTTAAATGGAACTGTCTGGAATGATCTGTTTTTTTATAAATGGCTATAACAGCAATGCAGTTTAAAACCATTTATCAAACTTTGCTTACAGGGTTGAGGACAAATTCTTAAGCTTGCAAATGATCAATGAGAGATTATGAAAAAACTATTAGCCTTTATTTTATGCACTTTATTTCTGACCATAGTTGCCTGGGCCAGTCCTGCTCGGGAATATTATGAACTTCGTACGTATCGCTTTCAAAACACAGAGCAACAGCAACGTGTAGAGATGTATCTGGAAAAAGCACTCATGCCTGCCTTACATAAGCTTGGTAAAAAGATAGGCGTATTTAAACCCATTGAAACAGATACCACCTATGGAAAAAAATTGATTGTATTAATTCCGTATCGTTCGTTGGAAGAATTTGAAACTATTGATGATAAGCTTGCCCGTAACAAACAATATCTGGCTGATGGAAAAGATTACATTGATGCAACTTTTGATAATGTTCCCTATGCGAGAATGGAGATAACAATTCTAAAAGCATTTACAGGTCAGCCACAAATGATGAAGCCTGACTTGAAGGGACCTGTTAATGAAAGAGTTTATGAATTACGGAGCTATGAAGGCCACACTGAAAAAATCTATCACAACAAGGTAGATATGTTTAACGCTGGTGATGAAGTTGGACTTTTCAAGCGACTTGGTTTTAATGCTGTGTTTTATGGAGAGGTGTTAGCGGGAAGTACCATGCCCAATCTCATGTATTTGACAACCTTTGAAAATCAGAAATCACGTGATGAACACTGGAAAGCTTTTGGAGAAGATGCTCAATGGAAAAAATTAATTGCCATGCCAGAATATCAACACAATGTTTCTAAAAATGTTACCCTCTTCTTCAGACCAACGACATATTCTGATATTTAATTCGAAACTATAGTCGAACCTATCATTCATACAAACTCAGTCTCTAGCGACGAAAGATGATTTATATTCCACGGCGGAGTGATAAATCTCATAAAAAACATGTCAGCCTCACTCTTACATTAGTATATCATTACATCGATATACAACATGAAAAAACTTCAAGGCAAAACTGTGTTTATTACCGGAGGCCTCTCTGGTATTGGTAAAGCTTGTGCACTGGCAGCAGCAAGCGAAGGAGCTAATGTTGCAATTGCTGATCTTCCATCAGATAAGATGAGTAGTGTTATGCACGAGATTAATCAGCTCAATTCAAAAGCTATATTTATTGAATGTGATGTTTCCAGGTTTGAACAGGTTGAAAGAGCTGTATTACAAACCATAAAAATATTTTCATCGCTTGATGTAGCGTTGAATAATGCAGGCATCGGTGGAGAGGCCTGCAGAGTTGGTGATATGAGTCAGCAAGGTTGGTTAAATGTTATTAATGTAAACCTCAATGGCGTTTTTCATTGCATGAAGCACGAGCTGACGCAAATGATCAAACAGAAAAAAGGTACTATCATCAATATGTCATCTATATTAGGTAAGGTTGGCTTTGCTACAGCTTCTCATTATGTGGCTGCCAAACATGGTGTACTGGGACTCACCAAAGCCGCGGCATTAGAATATGCAACAGAAGGAATCAGAATAAATGCAATATGTCCAGGATTTATCGATACGCCATTATTGGCAAAAGCTGGAATCAGTGATGAACACTCCGAAATAAAACAATCCATCGTTAACCTGCATCCCGTAAAACGATTTGGCACTTCGGAGGAGATTGCTAAAGGTTTTGTTTTTCTTGCGTGTGATGATAGCTCCTTTGTTACAGGAGCTGCTCTGGATATGGATGGAGGATATTTAATTCAGTAGTATAGTTGGTGTTTTGAGCGAAGCACGCTGATATAGTGTGCTTCCTCAAACTAAAATTTTTATTTAATATTTATACTTCTCAAATAATTTTTCAATCTCCTGGTAAAAGAGTCCTTCATTTCCTTTTGAGATATTGGCTGTGTTAGTATCCATAATCTCTTTGATCAAAGAAGCATAATGAACAAGATCAACAGGTATAATTAGTAACTCCTGTAAATCCCGAATAAGAAATTCTCTCTTGATTTTGCTGATCGGTTTATCGTAGTTTTTAATAAACCAGGCCTGAATATTTTCACCCTTCATAAAATCCTTGACAAGATCATTTCTGATCTGTCTAACCAGGTCAATTATTTTCTCAACAGGTAATTTTTCAAGTTGAGGAGATTCTACGCTATTATTTTTTTCTACTAAGTTCATGATAAAAGTTTAAAAAGAATGATGCCATCTGGTCTCCGGAAATTGATGTGACAGACTCTACATTATCAAGTATGATCTTCACTTTTTTCCAAACCTCCAGCACATCATTAAAATGAATAAAATAAGGTTTATACAACGGGTTATCTGAAACAAGAAGCATGCCGTTGGATTCCTTTAAAAAATTATAAACTCGTTTATAAACAATACCTTCCTCTTTAGTAATAATTACATAAGTTTCACCGTTCTTAATGCTTGAGAGATCAGCAACATACTCACCGATCACTATTGATTTGGACGGAACGGGTAACATCGAGTCACCTGTAATTTCAAAAGCTCTGTGGGTTGCATGAGCAGGAAGAAACGGAAGATTAATTTTTGGCAATTCTTTTACAAACTCAGCATCGCCGAAGCCGTTGAGATAACCTGCCGACGCTTTTTTTGTAACAAATTCCACATTCTCTTTATTCTGAGAATCTACAGTAATGGCCAGAACATCGTTCCCTCGTTTATACTTATCATTGTTTGATTTACTTTTTTTTCCTTTCGATAAATCAACACGAATGAGTGTATCCAGATCC
>DATCRE010000540.1:0-4239 GCA_036569145.1 Cyclobacteriaceae bacterium | reverse complement strand
TTATATGCAGTTTACAATCGCGAAAATCATATTTTCCAGGCCAGGCAGGCATCGGCCAGAAATTACCCGGTGCCAGAATCTGTTCCAAACTTTAAATTCCCTTCCCAGGATCTTTTACAAAAGTTAGAAGAAAAAGAAATCCGCACAACAGATCGTATTACGTATGCAGCGCTGCATCAGCGATTGCTTGAGCAATACGCACCACCATCTGTAGTCATTGACGAAACGTATGATATTGTTCACATGTCTGAGAAAGTTGGAAAATACTTCCAGGTCTCGGGTGGCGAACCAACACAAAATGTTCTTAAGCTGGTGCGGCCAGAGCTCAGGCTCGAAATGCGCGCAGCTTTATACCAGGCTGTTCATCAACAAGCTTCTATAGAAACGAGAGACTTAAAGCTGATGATTGATGGGCAGACCAAAACAATTCATCTTCACATTCGCCCGGTAATAGAAACCGGTGATACAGCCAAAGGTTTTATTCTGATCATATTTCAGGAAACCGTAGGCGCTGATAACGAACCGGCCCTGATCCAGTTATCCACCGAACCAATGGCCATTCAGCTGGAAGAAGAACTTGTTCGCATTCAGGGTCAGTTGCGTACGTCAACAGAGCAGTATGAGTTTCAGGCAGAAGAATTAAAAGCATCTAACGAAGAGCTACAGGCTATGAACGAAGAGCTGCGCTCAGCAGCAGAAGAGCTTGAAACCAGCAAAGAGGAATTACAATCGATCAATGAAGAACTGCGCACAGTAAATCAAGAATTGAAGGTGAAGGTTGAGGAGAGTGCACATGTCAGCAATAATTTCCAAAACCTCATAAACTCTGCTGAAGTAGGAACCATATTTCTCGACCGCAGCTTCAGGATTAAATTCTTTACCCCCTCTATAAAAAATCTGTTCAATCTCATTACAACTGATTTTGGCCGTCCCATTACTGACATCACCAATAAGCTTAACTATCCTGACTTGTTGAATGATGCAGAAATAGTACTGGAAAAACTCGCCATTCAGGAACGCGAAATAAATTCTGTTGACGGACGTGCTTTTATGATGCGGCTCCTGCCATATCGCACCGACGATCGAATTAACGGCGTGGTCATTACTTTTTTTGATATTACACAACGACGCCAGGCAGAAGAAGCTTTACGTCAGTCAGAAGAGCATCTGCGGTTACTCATTGAAAGCGCTTCTGACTATGCCATCTTTACGCTTGACCGCGAACGGCGTGTGCTCACCTGGAGCAAAGGCGCAGAAGCCATGATGGGTTACACTGAGCAGGAAATAATAGGCAAGCCCGCTGATATTGTTTTCACAGCAGAAGACCGTTTGCAGCATGCGCCTGAAGTAGAAATTGAAAAAGCTGAACAGGAAGGACGAGCGAAAAATGAGCGATGGCATGTGCGAAAAGATGGTTCAAAATTCTGGGGCTCTGGTTCTGTAAGTTCTTTGCGTAACAACGATGGTAATTTAGTAGGGCTGGTGAAAATCATGCGCGACCTCACAGAAGCACGGAAACTGGAAGCCGCTAAATTTTTCCTGGCTTCAATTGTTGAATCATCCCAGGACCCCATCTTTACGATGAACTTCGATAGCCAGATTACCAGTTGGAATAAGGCAGCAGAAAATATGTATGGATACCGGGAGGAAGAAGTTTTAGGCAAGCATGTTTCCATGATCACACTTCCACAAAACCTGGAAAAAGCTATTGAAGACAACAAAACCATACAACATTCAGGAGAAGTAAAAGTTTTTGATTCAGTACGGGTAATTAAGGGCGATATTGAATTGCAGGTACAAGTGATGCTCTCACCCGTCAAGAATGCCGAAGAACAGGTAATTGGAATCTCAGCTATATCCAGGGACATTACAGAGCAAAAACATTTTATGGAAGAATTAGCCCGGCAGGTAAATCAACGTACGTTGGAATTACAACGATCCAATGACGACCTGCTTCAATTTGCTCATGTAGCCAGTCACGACCTCAAAGAGCCGGTCAGAAAAATCCTGACATTTAATAACCGGCTAGCGGACGAATTCAATCATCTGTTGCCTGAAAAGGCGCGCATGTATATCGATAAAATTAATCACTCTGCTGAACGAATGAATTCTATGATTGAGGGTATATTAAATTATTCAAGCAGCAAAAACGAACATCACATATTCGAGAATGTAGACATTAATAAAATTATTGAGCAGATTGAATCAGAGCTTGAACTTCTTATCCGAAAGAAAAACGGTGTTGTTAATAAGCCCCAATTGCCCGGTATAAAAGGTATATCAGTTTTAGTGTACCAGTTATTCTACAATCTGATTAATAACGCATTGAAATTTTCAAAGGCTAATGAGCCAGCAGTAATTGATATTAATTATGATTTTGAAAAAAGAGATGATAAAGAATTTTTTAAAATCACCTTATCCGATAATGGAATTGGTTTTGAACCAGAATTTAAGAATAGGATATTTGAAATATTTACACGTCTTAATACGAAAGATGAATTTGAAGGTACAGGCATTGGTTTAGCGCTATGTAAAAAAATAATGGAACGGCACGGCGGTCATATTTATGCTACAAGTGAGTTGGGTCAAGGTGCTACGTTTATACTACTATTTCCACATTAAAAATATAAATGTTGTAATATGTCTCGGATTTTCCTGTTAATTGATGATGATGAAGACGATAGATCCTTATTCTGTGAAGCCATCAAAGAAATTAATCTCCAGTTTGAATGCTACTCAGAAAGTAACGGACGTGCAGCGTTGACTAAATTGGAAACCAATGAATTTTTAAGACCGGATATTATATTTTTAGATATCAATATGCCCGTTTTTAATGGTTGGGATGTTTTAGAGAGATTAAAGAGTAGTGAGGAGTTTAGCGATATCCCAACAATCATGTATTCAACATCGGGCCATGAAAAGGATTTTGAAAAAGCAAAACGTTCTGGAGCGTTAACTTTTTTCATAAAGCCTTATGATTATCTGCAATTGAAAAAAATCTTAAACATAATAACTGACCATTTAGAACAAGGTACGCTTTCTAAAATAGGTCATTTCATTTCCATAAATGAAAATGTACGATAGAAAAAAACTAAAATGATTTCTTTAATAGTTGATGACGCTTCTAAAATTTCAATGAGGTCATTTTTCATTGTTAAAAATACTTTGTGAATCTTAATCGTAAAGAAAACGGTGTTCCTGGTGTGAAGTGAATTTCATCAACGGGCGTGGTTTCGTTTTTAAGACGAGACTCGGTATCAAATTGTGCCTCCTTCCATTTTGTATTGAAAAGATTTTCTACAGAGGCTCCAACTTCCCATTTTTTTTGTGAGTAATTAATGATGGCATCGGCTATAAAATATCCTTTAGCAACAATGGTGTTATCTTCATTAGCAGGACGATCACCAATATAACGATAGCGCAAGCTTCCATTAAATCCATGTTGCCGTCTCACAGTTAATCCCGCTATGCTGGTGATTACAGGTGCAAGTGGAATGTAATTCTGTCCTTCAGGAAGTCCTTTCATTCTGGGCTTCGTTACATTCACATCAACATCAGCAAATAGCCATGAATTTACCTGGTATCGTATCGATCCGTCTATGCCCACGCGTTTTGTTTTACCGCTGGGTTCTACTATGCCTTCATCACCTGCATACACAAATTCCTGATCCAGGTCAAGACGCCACAAGGCAGTGTGTACTAGAAGCTGAGGTGTTATCTTAACATCGGCACCGACATCAAGGCCGTATGCTCTTGGCAAGATTTTTTTTCCATCGTGCGCCACTACAACCCGCGCATCGTTGGAGTGAAACCCTGTACCTGAACGAACAAATAGACTTATACTTTGTGATACCTGATAGTTGAAGTTAAGCTTCGGATTTACGATAGCTTTGCCAACAGTTGGTTGTTGAGTTGTGCTTAACCTATCATGATAAGAAAAATTAAAGTAATCCAATCGCACGGCAGCATTAACAGAAAGTTTGTCTGAGAGAAGTAATGTTTCACTTATATAACCATTCGCATTCAATTCTCTTATGTCGCCATACATCACATGATTGAGGAAAGTTCTTTTCACTGTATGATTCAGTGCTATGGCATTGACAACGTCATATCTTGTTCCTGCGCCCATTTCAGTCTTCAGAAGTTTGCCGAGCAAGTTTGATGTTTGTTGATAGCGTGATTTATAACCATACACCCCTCGACCATCTTTCTGATTGATCTGATCTCCGTTAACAGGAT
>DATCRE010000539.1:0-8197 GCA_036569145.1 Cyclobacteriaceae bacterium | reverse complement strand
CTTCGGCTTTGATCGTCCTGTTATCGTAAAGCGTTACCTCAACAATATCAGCATCTTTTACAACGTGATTATTTGTAACGATATATCCATTTTCGTTAATGATTACACCCGAACCAGAGCTTTGACTTGGACCTTGTTGTTGCGGGCCAAAGAATTCTTTAAAGGGATCTAGTCCTTGTGGTAATTCTCTTTGCTGTCCTGCTTCCTGAGTTGATTTTATATAAACAACGGCAGGTGTTACACGCTCGGCTGTTGCCGCAAAATCAGGACCTATACTTTGACCATTTTCAGTTGTTTTATACGCTACGTTTGATGTCGGTACAACATACTCCAACTTCACGCCATGTTGGCTGTCATCAAACCATTTAAGAGTTGCTACTGTACTTACACTTCCGAGCACAGCAGCCAAAAAAAGTGATCCAAAACGTTTCATAATAATTCAGTTTAAATCCATTTGAAAAAATCCTTATCAAAAATTAAGCAACAGCATAGAGAAATGAAATTTTGTCAGTATCCAAGTCATAGTATCTGACAAGGTGTAAGTTCTGTTAACTATCATCATTTAAAAGTATACCTACAACGGCTAGTTTTTAAATAAGGTTTTAACACTTCCCAACTGCGCATCATCTATCAATATGATGTACGCTGCAACCAAAAAGTTTTGCATCCGTTTGTTCTTATCACCCTTATTGTGGTAATCTTTAACTTATTGACTACCGTTTGAAACATTGTTTACGATTTAAACATCTAATCTTAAAAGAAAGCAGTACCAGCCAATGGAACCATTTTACCTGAGCCAGCATCGTATTAAGAATGATAAAAGTTCTGCTCGCAGGCAGTTGATAAAACTGCGTATTGCTTTCCTGGGCTGGTTACTCTCTGCATTAATCTATTTCATCTGGTGTTTTTTCTTTTGCTAAAGAAACACAACTCATTGTTTCAAATACGTCTCTTCTTAAAAAATTCAGTTTATAAAAGTTCTCACCCAAATCACTGGATGTTTCTTTAAAATCCGTTTTTCGTATTTCTTACTCTGATGTTCATTCATCAGTTTCACAATGAATCTGCGAACGATCACCGCAATGAATTAATTATTATACTTTTGTGGGGTTATGAAGATACAGAGCACCATTCAACTTAAAAAAGGTAAAGAATTTTCTATTCAGCGTTTTCATCCATGGGTTTTTTCAGGGGCTATTCAAAAGATTCAGGGAGAGGTTAGCGATGGTTGCTGGGTTGCCGTAACGGATCATAAAAATACTACACTTGGCTTTGGGCATTATCAGAATGGAAGCATCGCCATTCGAATTGTAAGCTTCAAGGAAAAGCCCGGTACAGACTTCTGGGAAAAAAAAATAAAGAATGCACTGCAACTTCGTAATGATGCAGGTTTTCCTTCAGAAAAAACAAATGCTTTCCGCCTCATTCATGGTGAAGGTGATGGCCTGCCCGGACTTATTGTTGATTATTACGATGGTGTTGCTGTGATGCAGGCTCACTCTGTTGGCATGCACCTAGACAGACAAGAAATCGCAGAAGCATTAAAGATTACATTGGGCGAGAAGCTCACAAGTATTTATTACAAGAGTCATTCAACATTACCTGGTAAGGCCAGAGATGCCAGTACTGATGAATATTTATATGGCATGAGTGCAGTGCCTCATGTTATTCAGGAAAACAAAAATAAATTCTATGTTGATTGGGAACTTGGACAAAAGACAGGTTTTTTTCTTGATCAGCGTGAGAACCGCAGAATACTGGGTGACTTCTCAAAAGGTAAAAAAGTACTTAATACTTTTTGTTATACAGGTGGCTTTTCCGTTTACGCATTGATGGCCGATGCTGCATTAGTTCATTCTGTTGATGCTTCCGAGAAGGCTATTGAATTAACCCGTCGCAACCTTGAACTAAATGGTTTTGAGCCTAACATTCACAAATGCTTTGCTGTTGATACATTCGAGTTTTTGAAAGAAAAGAAGGACGAGTATGATGTTATCATTCTTGATCCACCTGCTTTTGCAAAACATCGTGACGCGAGGCATCAGGCGGTAAAGGGCTATCAACGACTGAATTCAGAAGCTATGCGAGCTATCAAACCTGGAGGAATTATCTTTACTTTTTCCTGTTCACAGGTAGTAGATCGGCAACTATTTTATGATACAATTGTCTCGGCTGCTATTCAGGCAGGCAGAGACATTAAAGTACTTCATCATTTTTGTCAGCCGCCTGATCACCCTGTTTCAATTTTTCATCCTGAAGGAGAATATTTAAAGGGGCTTATCATCAGCGTGAATTAAAAATGAATAAAGAAGAATCAAAGCATTTTTAACTTTTGAATTTTTCATCTATCGCAGCAACATCATAACAGCTGCTAATAATGTTGTTGAGATGATAAACCATCGATAATACTGTTCTGGTATTTTTTTCACGATCCATATTCCTAGCAATGCGCCAATTGCAATAACAGGAAGTGTTGTTAAATCAAGCCATAAAGCATTGACTGAAATTGTCTTCCAGATAAAAATATGAAAGGGTAGCTTAAACCAATTTGTCACCATGAAGAACCAGGCTATCGTGCCTATGTACGCATTCTTGGGCAAGCGCATGGCTAATAAATACACAGCCATGACAGCGCCTGCAAGATTACCAACCATAGAAGTAAAACCGCCCGCTATGCCCATTACTATAGCAAACCATTTATAGTCGGGCACATCTTCTTTATGACCTTGCTGCAACCAGATCATAATGATTACGCTGATAACGATTATAGATGCCATGACCATCTTAAACACACCATCATTGATGTATTGGCCTGTAATGGTTCCTGCTATCACACCAACTGCAGCCCACGGGAAAAGTATTTTAAGGTGTTTCCATGATGCATGCTGATGATAATACTTTACGCCCATAACATCAGCTAATACCAGCATGGGTAATAGAACGCCACTTGATAATCTTCCGCCAAAGATAAAAGCAAGTAACGGAACGGCTATCATGCCCGCACCATGAACACCAGTCTTAGACATGCCAACGCATAAGGCAACGGTGTAGAAAAGAATTAAATCGACAAGTGTAAACTGATGTGAGAAAAGTGTTATCAAAGACGTGCCTAGTTGTTAAAAAGATTATTCAACTCAAAATCAATTTTGCTCACGATAAAAGCAAAGTCATCTACACGAGCAACAAAATCAAGATCGTTAACATCAATGATTAATAACTTGCCTAGTTTGTAGTTGCTAATCCAATTCTCATAATGCTCATTCAGATTCTTCAAGTAATCAATGCGAATAGCATATTCATACTCACGACCTCGCTTCTCAATTTGCCTAACCAGCTTAGGAATGTCGGCACGCAGATAAATCATTAGATCAGGTGGTTGAACAATCTTGACCATGGAGTTGAAGATGTCTTCATAGCTCTCAAAATCACGCTCGGTCATGAAGCCACTCTTGCGCAGGTTCGATGCAAAGATGTAGGCATCTTCATAGATGGTTCTATCCTGAACGGTAACTTTTTCGTTTTCGCGGATTTCGTTTACTTGTTTAAACCTGCTATTGAGGAAATAAATCTGTAAATGAAAAGCCCATCGCGTCATGTCTCCATAGAAATCGCGCAGATATGGATTTTTATCAACTGATTCAAAAAGTGCAACCCAGCCATAGTGTTTAGCCAATTTTTCGGCTAAAGTTGTTTTACCTGAACCTATGTTGCCACAGATAGCAATGTGTCTTAGTTTATTATTCAATGCTCAAATCTCTATTCAAGATTATATGGTTTAATTTCCTTCAGCATCAGCTTCGTCAGCCTTCTTAATTTCTTCATCAACGATGTCTTCAATCACTTTACGTTGACGTTCATCTATTTTCTGATCGGTCTTTGCTTGTTTTTTCAGGTATCTGAACATGGCGTTTTTCTTAATCTCGTAAGCAATAAAAACAGAGTACTCGCCTGTTTTGTCATTTAAAAATTTCTTCTCACCTATCTTACGAAGATCAGCCATACTTGTATTCATCACTTCCCGCACCAGGCTTTCAAATTTATCAGACACATCAGCATTGCCCTGTTCTTTTTCGCGCTGATTCAGGTATTGGTCTGTTACAGCTTTTACCGTTGTATTTACCTGTCCAGCCAGTTGTGCCTTCGCTTCTATGTCAGCCTTACCACGTGCAATGTTTTCTTTTGTACTTACGCCTTTACCCGTGCTTCTAAAAAATCTGTTGTTTGATTCATAGGCATCTCCCTGAAAAGGTTCATTTACTTTCTTTCCCAAGCTGCTTGAAAGACATCCTGACAAAGTTGTTATGATCAGGATAATGAATAAGGCATTTAATGATTTCATGTTATTGCTATGTTAGTCTTCGTTAAATTACGAAAAATTATGCCAGTGTTTTAATACAGAGTTGCCAGCGAAAGGCCCACATCCATTTTATAGTATAATTTTCAATACCAGCCTGTTGCATAATATAAATCAGCTCTTTCTTTTTAAAAGCTCTTAATACTGAAAGAGGGGCATCAAACTTAACCATGGTCGACCTTGAGAAAATAAATGTTAGCAGTTTAATTGAATAATAAGCAAACCAATGCCTGTGAATATCATTTATTACCACTCCTACTGCTGCCTGTCTCTTAACTTGTTTAAAAAAAGAAATCAATTGCTCTGAAGTAAAGTGATGAAAAAATAATGTACCAATAATGATGTCATACTTTCGACTTTTGAATTGGTCTGAAAAAATATCCACGGCTTCGAATTCTATTTGAGGATGGTCTTTGCAATTATCATTAGCAAACCTGACGATGTTTGGGTTAGCATCAATACCTGTTAGGTTTAATGATTTATTTTTTTGATTCGCCCATTGAGCTATTAATCTGAGTATGTCGCCACCTCCACAACCGAGGTCGCAAACTGAAATCGGTGTTGATACATTTTTACTTTTGAGAAGTTTCTCAATGCCATCAATGGTAACGTAATTACCTCCTAATAATTTATTAATTACTTCTAACTCTCGCAGAGTCTGATCTACTACCTCGCCCTGGCAGTTCAGATCATCCATGATCTCGATGTCATTTGAACGAGTTGTGAAGTTGGGCATGAATTATATTTCTATGCGTAAGATCATACTTTCGAGAGTCAGCCCAGGACCAAAAGCAAAACTTAATATTCGCTCGCCATCGTCATGGTTTTCTAACTTCTTGTAGACTTCATATAAAACAAACAGTACCGTTGGTGATGACATGTTACCATAGTTTGAAAGAACATGATACGCATGTTCATTTTGATTTTTCCGAATTCCTAATTCTTGTTCTATTGCTTCAAGGATTTTCTTACCTCCAGGATGAATGGCATAGTAACGTATGTCGGAAAGATTTTTTCTAAGTCCATCCATCAATCTGGCAGTGAGACTATGGATACCATTTTTAATTATTGATGGCACATAGCTGGAAAGTTTCATTTCAAAACCCAGATTGCCAATAGTCCACGCCATATCTTTTTCCCCATCATCCAATAATTCACTTTCGAAACTTTCTGGTACAAGCTTCAATTTTTGTTTTGTTGAGGCTTCCATGATAACAGCAGCCGAACCGTCGCCAAACAAAGCATTCGCCAGCAAATTGTCGTCCGTTGGATTTTTTTGAAAATGGATACTGCAAAGCTCCGTGCATACTATTAATACTTTTGCATTACTGCTGGCTTTACAAAATGCGTCGGCAACTTTAAGGGCATTAAAGGCAGCATAGCAACCCATAAATGTTATACAGGTGCGTTGAACTGTAACCGGAAGATTTAGTTTCTTGACCAGATCAATATCGAGACCCGGTGCATACATGCCCGTACAGCATACAACAATCAAATGTGTAATTTGGGTTTTATCAAAATCAACCATTCGATCTATTACCTGATTAGCGGCCCGTTCACTTAGCGCCAACGCATGGTTTCTAAACACTTCAATTCTTTTCTCAGTGGATGGAAAAGGTTCAAAGTCTGAAGTATTGGGGTAAAACGAAAAATCAGCATCGCGGCCATAATCGTCAAGCACAGAATGTCTGAAGTTAATTCCGCTTGCTTTAAAAATTGTACTCAACTTACGACCTTCTTCGTAATCTAATTGCATAGCTTTCGCCATAAAGTTGGCAAGCTTGCTTTGCTCAAATCTGTTGGTCGGCACAGCCGTGCCAACGCTGGTGATATAACTCATGATTGGTCAATAATAATTCAAAAAAAGCTAACTTGTTCCAAAACCATAAATTATGTTCTCGCGTTCCTCCTGGCTGCACCTACGTATTCCTTTTTCTTACTTTTTACTACCTGTTTTTTTATTCAGTCTTTCGTTTTCTCCAAACTTGAATGAGCCAAGATTGTTATGGGTTTTTTTAATAATTCACTTTCTATTGTATCCAGCCAGTAATGGCTACAACAGTTATTTTGATAAAGATGAAAAGAGCATTGGCGGATTAAAGAATCCCCCTCCGGTTAACAAGAGTTTGTATTACTTGTCTCTTCTCTTCGACATCGCAGCCATTGTATTAGGTTATATTAAAATAAGCGCACTCTTCGCCATTATGCTTTTCATTTATGGTCTCGTCTCAAAAGCCTATAGTCACCCCGCTATACGCCTGAAAAAGTATGCCATAACCGGCTGGATGGTAACAGGTATATTCCAGGGTTTTTTTACATTCTTAATGTGTTATGTTGGTGTAAATAAATATTCCCTTGAGAACGCACTGAAACCTGAAATTCTAATACCAGCCATGTTAACAACAGTTATGCTTTGGGCTAATTACCCCATGACGCAGGTTTATCAACATGAGGAAGATTCGAAACGTGGCGATCGCACCTTTAGTTTGATGCTGGGCATACGAGGAACATTCTATTTTGTAGGAGCTGTATTTGGATTGGTAACTCTTGGCTTTCTATGGTATTTCAATACCTATTTCCCTGGCAATTATTCATTTATATTTTTTATCGCTTTGTCACCTGTAGTACTTTATTTTCTTTATTGGTTCGTACTGGTACTTAAAGATGAGAAAAAGGCTGACTTCAGCCACACCATGTTGCTTAACTTTATTTCGGCAACATGTCTTAATGCATTCTTCTTGTACTTGTTCCTGAATTCAACACATGTTCTTCAAACTTTTTGAACATTAAAAAGTCTGGCCATGGGTATTTTTAATTATCAACTTTGCAACGGGCTTTGAATGGATAGCAAGATTTACAGCGAGGTTAGATGCTGTTTCATTTCCAAATAATCGTTGCACTTGTCTTCCTGTCCACAACCGGTGGGCAAAAGTTTTTGTCCATTGTTTTGTATAGATTCTTTCTAAGTTCTCCCTCGTAAATGATGGCTCTTTACAAAATCGCATAATTAATTCGCTTGCAATTTTGGCGGAATGAATAGCCATAGCCATACCGTTACCACAGAGGGGTGTGATCATTCCGGCTGAGTCACCAGTCATTATGATGTGATTTTCTATTGGTGATTTTGTTTCAAATGAGATTTCATTTATTACCTCTGGCTTTTGAAAAAGGAAATCAGATTCTGTAAAAATTTTTTTTAAGATGGGATTCTTGAAAAGAATTTCTCTCTCCATGTTTTCTATATTACCATAGGTTCTGAGGTTGTCACGATGTGTGAGATAACAAAGATTAGTTTTACCTTCTTCTATATTACTAATGCCGCAATAGCCTCCTTTAAAATTATGAAGCGCTATGAGATCATTTGGATGATCTCTTTTTATATGATACTTGATGCCAACATAAGGCGAACGTTTTGAGACAAAGCTTCTGCTAAGTTGAATGTCTAATTTAGATCGTTTCCCAAATGAACCTATAACAATGTCTGCTTCAAATTGTTTATGCTGCGTTTTTATCTCGAACTTATCTTTATCAAATTTAATATTATCAACTTCGGTATCCAGCAAAAAATTAACACCTAGTGACTTTGCTTTTTGAAATAAAAAATGATCAAACGTATATCGGCTAATACCAAAACCTCCCATATCCAAAGGCAGAATAGTATTCTTCCCACTAATGGCCGAGAGTTGGAACGTTGACAAAATCGGTGGTTGAAATTCCGCGGGATACAAATCCAGCTTCTTTAAAAACGGTACTGCCTCATTCGAAATATATTCGCCACAAACCCGATGAAACGGATATGTTTTTTTTTCAATAACAGTACTTGGAATTCCGGCTTTCATAAGT
>DATCRE010000538.1:0-6006 GCA_036569145.1 Cyclobacteriaceae bacterium | reverse complement strand
ATTGAAGAGCATACTGGTTGGCGGAGGAAGCGTTAGTCAGTCACTTGAATCAGCTATAAAAAAAAACATTACAGCATCTACATACCAAACCTATGGTATGACTGAGACCATATCACACATTGCACTACAACTGTTGAATACACCTTCACAAAGTCCATCGTTCGTAACACTCCCCGGTATCAAAATAAATCAGGATGATCGACAATGCCTCGAAATCGAAGCTCCTTATCTAACAGAAAAACTAACAACAAATGACATCGTTGAAATCACAACACCAACCACGTTCAAGTGGCTCGGCCGATGGGACAACGTGATTAACACCGGAGGAATTAAAATTATACCTGAGACTCTTGAAGCCGACATTTCCACCATCCTGGAAGAACTAAACATCACTAACTCTTTCGTTGTCCTTGGACTTCCAGATGAAATACTTGGTAGCAAATTAATACTGGCTTTTGAAGGATTACTTACATTGAGTAAGGACAAGATTCTAAGTTTGTTGAAACAGAGGCTTCCTAAATACATGGCTCCAAAGGAGATCATGTCTATACCTGAATTTAGTTATACATCAACAGGAAAAATAAATAGGAGTTCAACGTTAAACCTGCTGTAATTCAATCGTTTGCTTGTAAAGTCATAGAAAAATGCTGGCTATTATCATGCTTATGGCTTAGGTTTGATATAGAAGATAAAAGGTCTAAAAACATTGATCCTTAGCAAACTTTTCAATAATTTAGACTTCACAGGTTACAAAAAACTAGTAAAAATGATTAATTTTGGTACGTCTGTAGAAAATGGCTTTAAAGTTCCCACCTTTAATCAATCTGGTTCTTTAAAGCAGCGTAATTATTAGGGTATTTAAATTTAATACCATGAAGAAGGTATTGATCATCGAAGATGATAGTCCTTTATGCTGGCTTTTAGAAAAAATCTTGCATAACAAGTACGAGGTCATCATTATGAATAATGGTATGGAAGCCTGGTCCTGGTTATCAGACAGGAACATACCCGATCTTATTATTTCTGATATCAAGATGCCATCATTGGACGGCATTGAACTATTAGAGAACCTAAGCATTAGTGGGCTTTTCAAAAACATCCCTGTCATTATGCTTTCAGGTTATGAGGATTCTGCTAAACGTAAACGCTGTCTTGAACTAGGAGCTTTTAATTACCTGGTTAAGCCGTTTGAACCCCAGTCATTACTGGATGAAGTAGAAAGAGCCCTAAACCCAGAAAAACAAAATGTCTTAGTAAATTAGTATGGATGTAGCATTACAATACCCTTTAGTAAATCCAGTACAGATGATCACCCAGCCCAAACCACAATCATCAACATTTACCAAACACATTCTCCGGGTCGATCGTCATGCTCACATGCCTGAACATGATTATATTCAGGAAGAGATTTATTTTACGAATAGCCGGATTCAGGAAGCCATTGACAACATCAGCAAAAGCTCAGGCAGCCTGGATGCTGTGATGATTAATCCTGAAGAATTCACCGTTAACATAACAACACTCATTGAAATGGCACGCAAGCATGCCATTCCTCTAATTCTATACACTCCAAAATTTGAACAAGCTGCTAAAGATTTAGCATTGCGCATTGGCCTCGATGAATATCACTATGGCGCCATTACTTACGCTTTCCTCAAAAGAATTGAGTTCATTAAAAAACTCAAGGTTTATAAAAACCAGCGTGGTGACAAACCTTATGAAACGCAACGTCATATCGAAGATATTCCAAAGATTAAAATTTGGGGCATGAAGCGCGTCTTCGATATTGTGGTATGCTCTACGGCTTTGCTGGCATTATCACCATTGCTTCTTATTATCATGGCAATTATAAAATTAGAATCTAAAGGCCCAATCTTTTACATTTCAAAAAGAGCTGGTGCTGGTTATAAGATTTTTAATTTTTATAAGTTCAGATCAATGCGTGTGGGAGCTGATGCCGAATTAAAGCAACTGGCACACTTAAATCAATATAATGGTGACAGTGCTGAGAATGGAGGAAATGCAAATGTGTTTTTCAAAATCAAAAACGATCCACGCATTACACGTTTCGGTCAATTCTTGCGTAATACCAGTCTTGATGAAATACCACAATTATTTAATGTTCTTATTGGCGACATGTCTCTGGTAGGTAACAGACCATTACCATTATACGAAGCAGAGAAACTTACCAATGATCAAATAGCGTGGCGCTTCCTCGCTCCTGCTGGTATCACCGGCTTGTGGCAAATTACAAAACGTGGAAAAGACAACATGTCTCCTGAAGAACGAATTGCACTCGACATGGAATATGCCATGAAGAATTCATTCTGGCTTGATGTGAAGATTATGTTATCTACATTCCCTGCATTACTACAAAAAGAAAAAGTTTAAGTTTTATAAACCGTGTGGAAAGAACCGGAACATTAAATTAATTTAGTGTTCCGGTTTTATTTTGTTATTGATTCGAATAAACAAATTGTTCATGATAGTCTTGGAAATCATTTTGCTTTCATACTTTACTTTCGTTAGTCTCTATGCTTTCATTCTAAGTTTTGCAGCTCTTTTCTATAACAACAAGTCAGCACCTCAGTCAACAGAGAAACGTAGAATAGCTGTATTAATTCCATCATACAAAGAAGACCAGGTTATCGTTAGCGTCGCCCAAAGTGCTTCAAAACAAAATTATCCCCAGGACAAGTTTGATGTGGTTGTCATTGCAGATTCTCTTAAGGACAGTACGATGGAAACACTTCATAAACTTCCGATACGTGTAGTAAAAGCTACATTCGAGAAAAGCACAAAAGTAAAAGCACTTAACCTGGCCATGGCAACCATAGGCGACGATTATGATTGCGCACTTATTCTCGATGCTGATAACATCATGGAACCAGACTTTCTTAACAAAATGAATAACTATTTTGGTGCTGGTCACAAAGCTATTCAGGCGCAACGCTCAGCCAAGAATAAAAATAATCCTATGGCTTTTCTCGATGGCTTAAGCGAAGCCATTAATAATTTTGTTTATAGACAGGGTCACGTTGCTGTTGGCTTATCTTGTTCGCTTATAGGATCAGGAATGATCTTTGAATATCGTACCTTGAAAGAAATTCTATTGCCGTTGGATAGTATTGGCGGCTTTGATCGTGAATTAGAGCTCAACCTGATCAAACGTAAAATAAAAATACATTATGCTAAAGACACCGTTGTCTACGACGAGAAAGTTGATAGTACCGAGGTCTTTGAAAAACAACGTACACGCTGGCTATCCAGTCAGTTTCTATATCTGAAGAAATACTTTTTTGACGGATGGCTTGGACTGCTTAAAGGGCAACTAGATTATTTCAACAGTTCGATTTTAAAAAACATACAACTGCCACGTGTAGTAAATCTTGGACTACTTTTCATTTTCACTATTATCGCTTTTATTTTATCAGCCTATTTACATTTCCCTCCAACCATTTGGTTAATCTTTATTGGCCTTAACTTCTTTGCTGTCCTGTTTGCTACACCAAAAAGTTTCTATAGCAAGGAAATGATAAAATCTCTCCAATTGATTCCCGGACTTTTCTTCAAGATGTTTATGCTTTTGTTTAAACTGAAAGGAGCCAATAAAACATTTATTCATACGCCGCATTCACATACAACAGAAAGTTCTGATCAACCATGAGTTCGCTCCCACTCGTTTCTATTATCTCAATAAATTACAATCAATTACATCATACCTGCGCCATGATAGAATCATTGCGCAGAATTTCATATCCCAACATTGAAATCATTATCGTTGATAATGCGTCGAGTGAATCACCGAAAGAAAAGCTTGAAAAAGACTTCCCCGAAGCTATTGTAATTTTGAGTAAGGATAATCTCGGATTTGCGGGCGGCAATAATCTTGGCATTAAAAAAGCAACAGGCAAGTACCTACTCTTTCTTAACAATGATACAGAAGTAGACCCTGGTTTTCTGGAACCTCTCGTTAACCTATTTGAGGCGAATCCATCTGTCGGAATGGCCTCTCCTAAAATTCTTTATTATAACTCAGATGATACCATTCAATATGTAGGATGTGAACGGGTAAATCCATATACAGGTAGAAATAAACGAGCAGGATTCAAAGAAAAAGATCGTGGTCAGTTTGATACGTTAGCAGAAACGGAACTTGCTCATGGTGCAGCCATGATGTTGCCTCGTACTGTCATTGACAAAGTTGGTCTAATGCCTGAATTATTTTTTCTATACTATGAAGAGTTGGACTGGTGTGAATCTGTAAAGAATAAAGGATATAAAATTTTTGTAGTACCACAATCTAAAGTTTATCATAAAGAGTCCATGTCTATTGGCAAGAACTCAACTTTAAAAACTTATTATATTACACGCAACAGGTTGTTGTTTATGCGTAGAAATACTTCAGGGATTACAAAATTATCGTGGATCATATTTTATATCGTATTCTCAATTCCTAAAAATTCACTTAAGTATTTTCTATCAAGAGAGTTCGATCAGTTAAAAGCTTTCTGGAAAGGTTCTCTCTGGAATGTAACACATCTCACAAATGGCAATAGAATAAAATTTCCGGCATGATTAATTTTATAGTATTATGAAAATTGGTATTGAAGCCCAACGCATATCCCGGAAGAAAAAGCATGGAATGGACATTGTAGCCATTGAACTTATTAAAAAGCTACAGGTTATAGATACCGTAAATCAATATTTTATTTTCATCAAAGATGATGAGGACAATGCAGTGGTTACAGAAACAGCCAACTTCAAAGTTATTAAAATAAAAAGTGCACCTTATCCTTATTGGGAACAAGTACTGTTGCCTAAAGCTGTAAAAGATCATGGTCTCGATGTTCTTCACTGCACCAGCAACACAGCGCCATTATCCGTTACTGTTCCTCTTGTTATTACGCTACATGATATCATTTATCTTGAAAAAATAAATTTTACCAAAGGCACTTTGTACCAGATTTTTGGAAACTTCTATCGTCGATGGAATGTACCTTCTGTGGTAAAGAAGGCTTCTAAAATCCTTACGGTATCTGATTACGAAAGAAAGCGTATCCTTGATCATTTTAAGATGCCTGATAATATCGTTGAAACTGTACACAATGGTGTTGGAGATGCTTTTAAAAAAGTAACGGATACTTCGGTGCTTCAATCCATAAAAACAAAGTATAACTTACCTGATAATTACGTTTTCTTTCTTGGGAATACTGATCCTAAAAAAAATGTAGAAGGCGTAATGAAAGCTTTATCAATTCTACGAAAGGCAAACAAGCTTACCTTTACATTATTAATGCTTGATATTGACCGGGAATATCTTCAACGAATTGCTACGTCTATTGATGATGTGGAAATATTGAATCATATTTCGTTTAGCGGATACATTCCTAATTATGAATTGCCCGCTATATATTCATTAGCACAGGCATTCTTATACCCATCATTACGTGAAAGTTTTGGAATACCAATATTAGAGGCCATGGCATGTGAGATTCCTGTAATTACTTCTAATACATCTTCAATGCCTGAGGTTGCAGGAGATGCAGCGCTTTACATGGATCCGTTTAATCCCAATACAATAGCTGAAGCACTCACTTCATTATTGACTAACCATGAACTGAAAAAGAATTTAATAGCCAAAGGCATTGATCGGGTGAAAGAATTTAGCTGGCGCAATAACGCTGCGAAGACGTTACAGATTTATAGTTCGTTACAATCTTGAATGTTACTGACCGAACAAGACTATGATGCAATACACATTTAAACTTGTCTGATAAAACAATAAAGCTGTTATTTAATTTCTGCTATGAATCTATTTTCAAATCCCCGCTGGATAGACAAAGATCTTCTTCAATTAACAACGTTGGATGAAATTCCGGAAACCAAAATTCTGGAAATTCGAGATCGTCTAAAAACTGTAAGCAGTGATAAACCACTTGTTTCTGTAATTATAGCAGCATGGAATGAAGAAGTAAACATTGTTCAATGTTTGAACAGCTTATC
>DATCRE010000537.1:0-3821 GCA_036569145.1 Cyclobacteriaceae bacterium | reverse complement strand
TTTAGTGGCGTGGCACTTGTGCTTTCCAAGTTCTTCCATATTATAAAGCCTGATCATGCCTACTTCGGCCAGAAAGACTGGCAGCAATTTGCCATTGTTCAAAAACTGGTGGATGAGCTAATGTTCGACCTGACTCTTCATAGAGTTGAAACTTTGCGTGAAAAGGATGGATTAGCAATGTCATCCAGAAACCAACGACTAAATGTTGAACAACGTGCAAAGGCTGTGGTATTCTATAAGTCATTGGTAATGGCTAAAGATGCCCTAAAAGAAGGTCGCAATATTAAATTTGTTACTGAAATGGTGGCCGATAACTTTATTAAGGAGGGTATACGGCTGGAATATTTTGAGGTAGTGGATAGCAAAAACTTAAATGTTTTAAATAGCGTTAAGGGTGGGGTAAATCAACCTATCATGTGCATTGCGGGCTATGTTGGTGAAGTGAGGTTGATTGATAATATGTTTTTGGATTAGATTGCTGCTCATTATGAGAATTGAAGTTTTAAAATCGAAGATTCATCGCGCAAAAATTACGCAGGCTGAATTACATTATGTAGGCAGCATTGCTATTGATGAGGATTTGATAGAAGCCGCCAATTTAATTGAAGGCGAAAAAGTAACAGTTGTCAATATTAATAATGGAGAACGTCTGGAAACCTATGTTATTAAAGGTGAGCGTGGCACGGGCATGGTGTGTTTAAACGGACCCGCTGCGCGCAAAGCGCAGGTTGGAGATATTGTCATTATAATATCATACGCCTCGATGAAATTCGAGAAAGCAAAGCTCTTCAAGCCAACCATTATTTTTCCTACTCCGGATAATAAATTACCTTGACGAAATTTTAGAAAGAAAATCGTCATGGTGGCACGTCTTAAGGCCGTACTCAAATATCTTTTAATACTCAGCGCAACAACGTTTCTTATTTGGTTTTCGTTGCGCGGTATTAATGTAGAGCCGGGTGAAGATAAGTGGGATTACCTGGTGCGCACCTGGAGCATGGCTCATAAAGGGTGGCTCTTTTTCATGGCTTTAATAGCTGTTGCAAGTCACATAATTCGGGCTGAGCGCTGGCGGATGTTGTTAGTGCCCGCTGGTTATAAAACAACATTGACCTATAGTTTTTTATCACTTATGGTTGGTTATCTCATCAACCTGGTTGTACCTCGCGGAGGTGAGGTTTCACGATGCTACAATTTGTATAAACTGGATAAAACTCCTGTAGAGATTTCTTTTGGCACAGTAGTGGTCGAACGCATTGTAGATTTACTCTGCTTGCTTGTACTTATAGTCGTAGCGTTTATTATTGAGTCTGAAAAATTATTTAAGTTTCTGAATACACTGCCCTGGAGTTTTTCTGGTCAGGAATCAAAACTTTATTTGTTACTTGCTCTTATTGCAGCAGTCATATTATTCGGAGTTATTTTTTATCTGATTCTTAAAAAGAATAAAAAAATACAGGCCTTTGTTGCCAAAACCTGGCTCGGCTTTAAGGAAGGATTGCTTTCTGTTTTTAAGTTAGAAAATAAAGGCCTCTTTATTTTTCATTCTCTCGCGATCTGGTTTTTATATTTCTTAATGAGCTATGCAGTGATCAAAGCATTTCCTCAAACGGAGCATTTAGGTTTTAGTGCCGTGCTAAGTTTATTTGCTATTGGTTCCATCGCTATGGCAGCGCCATTACCAGGTGGTGCAGGCTCATACCATGTGCTAGTGCCTAAAGGATTGGTATTTCTTTATCTGATCCCCGAGTCTGATGCTGTAGCCTTCACGTTTATTTTTCATGGATGGCAAACCGCTATTATGATTGTGATGGGTGCGATTGCAGTGTTTGTAAGTTCACTGCTGATGAAGAAAAATTAATTCGAATTACGAGCGGTAATTTTTTTATTGACACTGTTCAAAATTCAGACAGGATTTATTGCACTAATAATCTACACTGTACAAGAGTGGAGAGCCAATCGTAAATCTAAAATCGTAATTCGTAAATCAACTAATCAGGCACCTCATAACTCGGTCCGCTATAAACAGAATCCGGGACCTGATATTTATCACAATCCAACGTTACCCCTAATGGAGTTGATGGCTGTTTAAAATAACCTTTAGGGTAGCTAGTTTCTGGATGAGCATAAACCTTGGTCATAAATTTTGACCAGATAGGCCTTGCTGATTTAGAACCGGAACCAAAATCCCATGAAGGAAAGTGAATGCTCCGCTCATCTCCTCCAACCCATACACCTGTAACAAGATTGTGTGTTATGCCCATGTACCATCCATCTGATGCATTATCAGTGGTACCGGTCTTTCCACCAATTTCATTATTCTTTTTCAATTCATAAGGCAATCCTACAGATGTACCACCTTCTTCCTCAACACCCCCGCGTAACATATACACCATTTGATAAGCTACTTTTTCATCTAGCACCTGGCGCGATTTTGGAACGAAGTTCTCCAGTATGTTGCCATTCTTATCTTCTATCCTGGTGATATAATAAGGATCTATGTGAATACCAGAATTAACAAAACCACAATAAGCGCCTACTAATTCGAACAGACTTACATCGCTAGTGCCTAAGCATAATGAAGGTACCGCCACAAGGTCAGAGTTAATGCCCATTCGATGAGCCAGCTCAACAACAGTTTCAGGTTTAACGCGATCAATAAGTTGTGCTGATATAGTATTGAGCGATCTGGCCATGGCTCGTCTTAAATTTAATTTCTCGCCCGATCCATTATAAGGAGGTGAAGCATTGGTAGGCGTCCATGTTCCACCAGAAACTTTTATGGTTGGAGAAATATCAAGAAGTTCAAAGCATGGAGTATAGCCAGCTTCAATGGCAGCTCCGTAAACAAAAGGTTTAAACGTTGATCCGGGCTGACGTGTAGACTGTCTTACGTGATCATATTTGAAATACTTGTGATTGACACCACCAACCCACGCCTTAATGGCACCGGAGGTTGGGTCCATTGACATCATACCAGTTTGCAGGAAGCGGTTATAATAATTAAGTGAATCCATGGAGCTGAATAATGTATCGCGCTCGCCTTTCCATGAGAATACAGTCATTGGTTTCTTCAAGTTCAACATGATTTCAACTGAATCTGAATTCTCACCATAACGCGCAACGAGATTTCTATAAGCTTCAGTGCGTTTGATTTTACGTTTCAGGTAGTTCTTGGCTTCACCACCAGTATTATCATCTACCCAGGGATTTCTGTTTCTGTTTTTCCATTCTTTGGTGAAGCTAGCCTGAAGACCTTTCATGTGTTCTTTCATGGATTCCTCAGCATATAATTGCATACGACTGTCTATAGTAGTATAAATTTTTAAGCCAGACTCCCACAGATCATAACCATGTTCTTTGCACCACTTCATCAGGTCTTCGCGAATAACAGTTCGGAAGTATGTCGCCAGACCTTCGTTTTGATTTTGAACAGCATACTTCAAATCAATGGGCAATGCCTTAATGGAATCATAAGCCTCTTTTGTTTTAATGTAATTATGCTTGTAAAGTTTGTATAGTACCTCGTTGCGTTTACGAAGAGCGTTTTCCGGATTGCGTTGTGGGTTGAAGTATGTTATTGACTGGAGCATACCCACAAGCACCGCAGACTCCTGTACGTTTAAACTATCTGGTTGTTTATTGAAATAGGTTTCGGCAGCTACCTTAATGCCATAGGCGTTACTGCTAAAATCAGTTGTGTTCAAATACATAGCAATGATTTCTTCCTTGGTAAAGTTTTTTTCAAGCTCTACTGAAATGATCCACTCTTTTGTTTTCTGAATTACGCGACTTGGTAACTTGCCCAACTTTGCAAGTGG
>DATCRE010000536.1:0-6692 GCA_036569145.1 Cyclobacteriaceae bacterium | reverse complement strand
TCAATGCGGCAAAAACATTTCAGGTAGTGCTTCAAGAGGTAATGGTGGAAAATATTACTACTATCATTGCACGTGTGGCTGTAAAGAAAGATTTAAAGCAGAAGAAGCTAATAAGTGCTTTGATGAATTTCTAAAACTTATCCAGCCCAATCCAATGGTTTTGGATTTGAACTATGAAATTTTACTTGATGAGTTTGAAGCTAAGTTTAAAAGCGACAGAACGGAGCTTAATAAAATTGATGAAGAGATTACACGCAATAATAATCGTCTTCAGAATGCTCAGCATTTAATGCTGGACGCTGAGATCAGTGCTTCTGATTATAAGGAGATAAAAGCTAAAATAACGGAAGCAAATGACGACCTGTTTCGTAAGAAAGCTAATGTCTCATCTAACCAGGAGGATTTTAGGGAGCATTTAAAAGTTGGTGCTACGATACTAAGAAATATCACTCAGTTTTATCAAAATGCTACCTTATCTGAAAAGCAATTAATCATTGGTTCGGTGTTTCCTGAAAAATTGATTTTCGAAAAAAATCAATTTCGAACCAAAAGAATGAGTGAGGCTGTGCTTTTAATGTGCTTGAATCACAACGAGTTAGAGCATAAAAAAAGCGGACGAAGTAAAGATGATTTACTGTCGTCCGCTCAGGTCGGGGTGGCCAGATTCGAACTGACGACCTCTTGGTCCCAAACCAAGCGCGATACCGGGCTACGCTACACCCCGAACTTTTAACGGAGCGCAAAGATACACTTTATCTTTATTACTCCTAACTTCTGAATTCCTATTTTCTGAATTCTTGAAGTCTGTGATCCGACAGGGAATCGAACCCCGAACCCTCAGTTTAGAAAACTGATGCTCTATCCAGTTGAGCTATCGGACCAGCCTAATTTCTCTGAGGCTTTCGATGTTATGGCTCAAGCTTCTCAAAATCAAACCCTACATTATGCGGAGAGGGGGGGATTCGAACCCCCGGTACAGTTTAACCCGTACGACAGTTTAGCAAACTGTTGGTTTCAGCCACTCACCCACCTTTCCAGTGTTTTTCGGTCTAAAATGCCCTTTTCCTCAAAAAAGGAATGCAAATATAGAAGATGAATCAAAACTATCGCAAATGCGAACCCAAAACTTTGCAAAAACAACAGTTTTATTCTCCCATTCTTGAGAGATATAGACCAAACATTTACAATCTTATTTCAATTCGGACGTCAATCCCTAACCTACCCACTTACGTGAATGTATTAAGGATTTGCGTAATCAGTCATTCCTGGATTTCCTTTCAAGCTCAATTAATTCTTGGTGGATAATTTCCAAGATGAATACAAAACTGTGATCAAGAACCCTGCTGAATCCAAATGTCGCGCTGTTTAGTCAACAAAAATTTGGATATGCTAGATTAATCCCTCTTGACCAGATGATTGAAGTATATCAGTATCAGTTAAAACAAAGAAGGATCTTATGAAGATTAACTATACACAAGAATCATATCATGCAAACTTTCTACAAATAATATTAAAAACCGGAAAAATACCTTTTGCACGTATTCGCTACGTGCTATACTTTCGCAGTCTACTTCATGAAGTTTTTAAAGAGAGGGTCTTTATCTTCATGAAATAAAGCAGATGCGATAGACGGTCGCGTCTGCTTTTCCTTTTTATCAATACATAGCCAGAAGTCTAGCGTTGTGTTCACCCTATTAATCTCGATCGCTACAAATATTAACTGAACGCTTATTATTGTCATCTCTCATTTGTCCAAAAAATGATTTTAATCATACCATGAGAGCTAAATCTCGGGTAAGTTGCCCGTCTCTATAAAAAAATCATTTTTGCTTGTAATGCTTAAGACAATGCAAAAGCTGCTTAGGACACCACTTATATTTTTACTCATCGGTGGATGCGTTGGACTCATGATGCGATGGAATTTCATTTCACCTCAGGTATGGTTCAATTATCCATATTGGCTGCATGCACATTCTCATATTATGTTTTTGGGATGGATTTTAAATCTGCTACTCCTCGCCTACCTCTACCAATATAACTTATGGCACATCAGACAATACAGAATTCTATTTATGTTCACCCAAATTATAACGCTTTCCATGATGATCTCATTTCCGCTTCAAGGTTATGGCACTTTTTCCATTATATTTTCCACTCTTCATACCGTTTCGCTCTGGTTATTTATCTACTGGCTATTAAAAGATTTGAAAGCCAAATCAACTTCAACTTCTATATGGTATACCAGAATGTCACTAATTCTGTTTATCATATCGTCGCTCGGTCCTTTTGCACTGGCATCAATAATTACTAATGGACTTGGGCATTCAAAATGGTATTTCTTTATTGTCTATTACTATTTACACTTTCAGTATAATGGCGTATTTATATTTGGTGTGTTGAGTTTATTTTTTCATCTGCTTGAACAAAGAAATATAAAATTCAATATCAGGAAAGCTAACCGATCGGGTATACTTTTATTCACATCATTATTTCCAGGTTATTTTTTATCGACACTCTGGGCTGCTCCGGGGATGATTTTTAATCTTATAGGTTTATTGGGAGCTATTCTTCAGCTTCTAGCCATTCGTTATTTTATTAAATCTATTCGAGGCACTTCAATTGCTTTAAATGCACGGAGTCGTTTACTAATTATTATTTCGTTGATTTCATTTTGTATTAAATCGTTTCTTCAACTTTTATCAGCTCATCCTAATATTGCCCAACTTACCTATGAGGTAAGGCCTTTTGTAATAGCTTATCTTCACCTGGTAGTAATCGGTACAGTAACTTTCTTCTTACTAGCCTGGTATATCGAAAGTGGTTTAATGAAAATTAAATCTCCGATAAGCTCACTCTTGTTGATCGTTGGATTTATTGGTTCTGAACTTACTATGGTTTTAAGCGGAATTTCTCAATTCGATAGTATTCATATTTATCAGGCACGCGTGCTTTTCTTCTTTTCTGCATGTTTACTTTTGGGGATTGCCATGTTTACTGCAACATCTTACTCACAGCTTCAAGATGAGAATTAAAAATTGTCAGGCGGCTTTCTTAAAGCTACAAAAAAGAAAATTCTGTATTGTTTGAAATGGAGTAATGTGATCCTCTGTAAGGCAACGAAGTTTTTTGAAATGATATATAAGTGTGTCTTCTAATTCTGGTTCGGAATACTGTTTAACATCAAGACCACTGCATTTGTTGGGGCCATTCGTTGAGAATGTACCAATGGTCATAAAACCGTTTTCTGAAATAGAATGTGCTGCGAGTTCAACATACTTTTCAATTTGCTCACGTGTGGTTAAGAAATGAAAAGTTGCTCTGTCATGCCAAACATCAAATTTTTGAAGAGATCTGAATTCTGTAACATCCGATATAACCCAATTGACTTTGTTAGCCTTCTCCCCTAATCTTGACTTAGTATGTTGAAGTGCCTCCTCAGAAATATCCAGTACGGTGATGTTGGTAAAACCTTCTTCCAATAAGAAATCAACAAACTTACTTTCACCACCACCAACATCAATAATGACAGCATCTTTAGGAAGATTGAAGCCATGAATAAAATCAAGTGAAGTGGTTGGTATTTCCTGTGTCCAGCTCACCTCATTGTGTTTCCTGGTAGCATATATCTTATTCCAATGGTCTTTTATCCGTTCCATAGAAAATATTTTCTTATGCCAAGTTACATTAATTTGGTGCGATTTTAAATTTTGTTTTTGAGGCTTGCCCAACTTCCGCCATTGTAAACTTCGATATATCCGTGAGACTTCAATATGCTCTTTGCCGAAGCACTACGCATACCAGAAGCACAACAGGTTATAATGGCTTTGCTTTTATCGGGAAACTGATTCAAATGTTTTGATAACTGGTCAACGGGGATATTTAATGATCCTTTGATATGACCATGAGAAAACTCCATTTTAGAGCGCACATCAATAATGATTGCACCTTGCTTAACTAATTGTGCGTAGTCAACGGACGGTACTAATCCGAAAATTTGTTTTAATGTATCCATCATAGTTTGTATAAGTTTTATGCAAACTTGCTGATCAGAAAAGAAATAGTTTGTGACTTTTGTCACGAAGGCTTTATATATCCAGCAACGTTATTTCATTTCTCGAAATGGAAATTCTCCTATGCAATTCAAGTTTCTTGAGCAGTCTTGAAATCACTTCGCGTGATGTGTTGAGATCATCGGCAATCTCCTGGTGTGTAATGGTAATCTTATTTGTTTTCACCGACTCGAACTGACGCTTCAGATAAAATTCCAGTTTTTGATCCATAGAGTGAAAGGCTATCTGATCTATAACCGTCAAGAGTTCTTCAAACCTGGAGCGATATGTTTCTAACACAAAATAATACCATTGCTTATGTTTTTGCATGAGTTCATCCATGTATTGAATGGGAATAGCCAATGCTTTTACTGGCGTCATGGCTTTTGCTTTAACAGCACTCGCTTCATTTTTTGTTGCACAGATCATAGATAATGCACATGCCGCTCCTTTGTCGAGATAGTATAAAAAGAATTCTTCACCATCATCTCCTTCGCGGTAAAGTTTTACACGACCATCGAGAATAAGAAGTGCATTTTTAAAATATTGACCAGATCGCATCATCATAGCTCCCTCATCAATATTTATTACCTGGCCAATCTTTTCGAGATAAGCTATCAGATCATTACCAAATTGCGGAAACTGGTTTTGTAATTCCATGAACGTTCAAAGCTATTATGTCAAAAGTATGTCTTATTGAATGCACCACAAAACAATAACGCGCACAAAATGATTTCTATTTCATCGGTATCTTCGATAGAATAATTAAAAAATGCAGGATACCTGAAACTGGTTTTAACGGATAATGACTTTCCATAAAAATAACTTTAATTTGTTCTTACAATATTGCCAGGTAAAACCATGAAAACGTTTATAAGCGATTTAAGTAAAGCTGAATTTCCCATACGTGACAAAGTATCCGCCAAATCGATACGATCTTCTATACTCGATCTGATAGAGAAAGAACATCCTGAATTTAATAAGAATGGCTGTTTATCCATTAGCGAACTCAATGTGTTCAGGCAAAAATATCTTGCTGAATACCTGATCAAAGAAACCGGTGAGCTCTCTGAACTTGAGCATACAGTTCTTCACTCTTTGAAGAACAGAAAAACTCTTGTTGATAAAATAGAATCCACCGAAACAACCATTACGCTGGGCCAACGTGTTGCCGATAATGTTGCCTCCTTTGGCGGGAGTTGGAAATTTATTATCTCCTTTGGCGCGTTCCTGATGCTGTGGATCATTGGCAATACTATCATTCTTCTAAATAAAAGTTTTGATCCATACCCATTCATTTTGCTTAATCTGATTCTTTCATGCATCGCGGCGTTACAGGCTCCAGTCATTATGATGAGCCAGAACAGGCAGGAAGAAAAAGACAGGGACAGGGCTCGTAAAGATTACATGATCAACCTTAAATCAGAACTTGAGATACGAATGCTTCATGAAAAAATCGATCATCTCATTATGCATCAACAACAAGAGCTGATCGAAATCCAAAAGGTGCAGGTTGAAATGATGAATGATATTCTAAAGCGAATTAATTGATTTACAATTTCAGATTGACGAGGTACGATTGCTGATATAATAGTTCAAAGTTCCATGTTCAAAGTTGCATCTAGCCTTGAACATGGAACTTTGAACTATTATAACTAATCTACCAATGACTAATTGACTGATGGCTAATTATCAATGACCAAGAACTAATGACTATGATTAATATCATCTGGCAAAGCAAATGCTACATAGTAATCTCCCGGAGTTGATTTCATTTTCACACCTCCTGCTGCTATCACTACATATTGTTTTCCTTTAACTGAATACGATGCTGGTGTTGCATAACCACCGGCAGGCAGCGTTGCTTCCCATAATACTTTTCCGTTATCACGATCAAAAGCCCTGATCTTTTTATCCTGGGTCGCACCAATGAAAATCAATCCACCTTTTGTTAGTATCGGTCCGCCATAATTTTCCGTACCCGTCGGGGGAATTCCTTTTTTTGTTAATGCATCAAACTCACCTAATGTTGTTTTCCAAAGATATTCTCCGGTGTTAAGATCAATCGCACTTAAAGTTCCCCACGGAGGTTTTACAGCCGGATATCCATCAGCATCTAAAAAGCGATGATAACCAGTATGCACATAAGGAGTAGCTGGCTTTTCCGTGCTCTTCGTTTCTTTTACATGAGCCGATGATTTTGCAACGCCCGTAATATATGCTACAATGGCATCACGTTTTTCTTTAGACAAGTGGGCGAACGAAGGCATACGTCCTCTTCCATTTTCAATTACTGCATCTATTTCTTTCTTCTTCAATCTTTTTTCAACACCAATCAACGACGGAAAATTATGTTGGTCGCCCATGCGGTCAACACCATGACACGGAACACAGTTAAGCGTGTATGCTTGTAATCCTTCTGATTGTATTTCACCTGGGCCTGTCTCAATCATTGTTAAAATCCATGGCATTTCATTGCTGTTGACAAATACAATACCATGATCAGCATCTGAAGCTATGCCTCCCCACTCAGCACCACCATCAAAGCCGGGAAATATTACAGTGCCTTGCATGCTCGGCGGAACAAATTGTCCTGCTGATCTTACTGCTCTTAATCTTTTCAATGCAGCTTCGTGCGAAGAG
>DATCRE010000535.1:0-2480 GCA_036569145.1 Cyclobacteriaceae bacterium | reverse complement strand
TCCTGAAGAGAAAAGAATAGTAACAGGAATTAACATTGGACTTATTAAACCATTAGGTAAGATAAGTTCATTAGGTGTTGGTGGTGAAGCGTATTATGATGGCATTGCTCACCTCCAGGAGGAACGAACCGGCAAAGATTTTAGAGCGGGTATTGCTTCGGTAAATCTTCAACATTACATAACGCTGGGCAAGTTATTGCTCGGTCAACAATTAGCGTATTATGTAACAAAACCAAATCCTGATGTAACGAGAAAACTCTATCAACGTTATTTCATTGAGTATAAAGTTAAAGGACCATTGTACCTGGGAGTTTCTCTAAAGGCGCATGGCAATGTTTCAGATTACATAGCGCTTTCAACGGCTTATATTTTAAATACACGGCATAAGTAGTTTTTCGTCAACCTGAAACTTGCTTTTTAGAACTTTATTTTTTTGAAGTGCATTTCTTCCATACAATTTAATAGTATTGTGCATGCGTACTTTTAAACTATCAACGCCTGAGGAATTTAGCTTTGAACGATGCTTTGAATTTTTGCTACGCTCACCAAAAGAATTACTTCATCAGTGCGTAGACAATAAAGTTGTTAAGCTAGTGCGCATTGGTAACAAAGATATTTTGTTTGAAATGTCGTGTGAAGGCGATCAGTTGCTTCATATTAACATTTTAAATGGCTCTGTAAATAAAGCAGAGAAAGCAGAACTGCAATTATTTATTGAAGAGTGGTTTGATTTAATAACTGACCTTAAACCTTTTTACGCGTTAGCCAGTAAAGATTCACTGTTGAAAGATCTGGTGCAGCAGTTTCATGGTTATAGAATTATTGGGCAACCTGATTTATTCGAGTCGCTTGTATGGGCTGTATTGGGACAACAAATCAATCTACAGTTTGCATACACCCTGAAGCAACGCTTCGTAGAAAGCTTTGGCGAAAAAATAATATTTAAAGATCGACCGTATTACCTGTTCCCTCAACCTGAAGTGGTGGTACGTCTCACCGATGAACATCTGCTGCCACTTCAATTCTCACGACAGAAAAGTAAATACACCGCCTTGATTGCCCAGGCATTTGTTAACGGCGAAATTTCTAAACAAAAACTGAAAGACTTACCGCTGACAGAAGCAAAAGAGATGCTCATGAAAATAAAAGGTGTTGGCAACTGGACAGCTAACTATGCTCTGATGAAAACATTTCGTTATCCCGATGCGTTTCCGCTGGAAGATGCCGGGGTTCATAATGCCATTAAAAATTTAAAGAAGCTTAAAACAAAACCAACACTTGATCAGGTGAAACGTCAGTTTAAAAAGTATAAAGGCTGGGAGGCTTACGCTACCTTATATCTATGGAAAAGTTTATAAAACAACTCTGTAGAAGAATCCGTATCGTTAAATGAAATTAACTTAATTTTAAAAGCATTTTCATTTCTGAAAAAATGTAAACAATACTACCACACTTTACGCTATGAAGTCTTACAGAATACAATCTCTTGATCTATTACGCGGCCTGGTTATGGTTATTATGGCGCTTGACCACGTTCGTGATTACTTTCATGCCGATGCGTTTTTATACGATCCGCTTGATTTGAGCAAGACGAGTGTTGTTTTATTTTTCACGAGATGGATAACACATTTCTGTGCTCCTACTTTTGTATTCTTATCCGGAACGTCGGCATTTCTCGTTGGAGCCCGCAAGGGTAAAAAGGAGTTAACGAAGTTTCTTCTCACGCGAGGTGCCTGGTTAATTTTCCTTGAGCTGGTTGTATTTAATTTTGGATGGTTTTTCAATCTTCAGTTTCCGCTTATTCCACTTATTGTTATATGGGCTATTGGCGTTGGTTTCATTGTACTGGCGGCAGCTATCCAACTACCTTTTAATGCAATACTTACTATTGGCTTAGTGCTGATCTTTGGACATAATGCACTTGATGGTTTCCAGGTAACGGGTAACGAAGTCTTAGTAGTGTTGTGGTCAATCCTTCATCAGCAGGCAGTTTTCCCTATTACTGAAGGACATGTTTTATTTGTTGGTTATCCGCTTATTCCGTGGGTGGGAGTTACTATGGTTGGTTATTGCTTCGGTAAATTATATGTTCAGGATGTTGATGTTAACTTCAGAAAAAAAGTATTGCTCTATTTGGGCTCATCGGCTATCATTCTGTTTATCATTTTAAGATTCTTTAATATCTATGGCGATTCAAATCACTGGACTACTCAGCCTTCCCCTGTTTATTCATTCCTTTCCTTTTTAAATATCAGTAAATACCCTCCGTCACTTTTGTATCTGCTTGTAACATTAGGACCCGCTATTTTATTTCTAAGGTTTACAGAAGGACTGACAACCGGAGGTATAAGCAAACGAATTATTGTATTGGGACGAGTTCCGATGTTTTATTATCTCGTTCATATTTATGCCATTCACATATTGGCAATTGGTGGTGCTGCTATTCTTGGCTACAATATTTCCACCATGGTTTTCAATAC
>DATCRE010000534.1:0-3068 GCA_036569145.1 Cyclobacteriaceae bacterium | reverse complement strand
GAATAGGATGTACTGACAGAATAAACTCATCTACAAGATTCTCCTGCACAAGAGGATCAATAATTTCACCACCACCAAAGAGCCAGATATTTTTTCCCGGCTGACGTTTTAAATTTTTTGTATAGGTGAGCAAATCATCAGAGATTAAACGAATGTTACTTATACTGGACTCTTTAACAGTCCTTGAAAAAACATGATGCGTTAAATGTTTGAAAGGATCGCCGTATTCAACCAGGATGTCAAATGTTTTTCTGCCCATCAAAGTGCAATCCACAGATTGAAGAAATTCTGTCATTCCATAGTCAGCATCGGTTAAACACCAGTCATATTCACCGTTGGGTCCGGCTATAAAACCATCCAGGCTTACAGCAAGATTTAATATTATTTTTCGCATGATCAAAAGTGAATGGCCGGAGTGCCAACTGTATGTCAGTTGTTCTTTGCCCTGTCAAAAAAGAATTGTTTCACTTTGTTTTCGAGAGCCATTGCTTTGGGAAAGAGAATTTCGTTTTCAATGCGCGCGTGAGTGATGAGGCTTTTCTCGAAGGCTTTTAATTCGTTGTAAATAACTTTCACATGCAATGGGGCATCCTTATCGAGTTCGTAATCTTTTGTAATCAACCTGATGCCTTCCATTTCATCATCATGAGCCTCATGCTCCATGGCAAATTTCTGTACGGAGTTTTTCTCCATCATAAAGAAAAGTTTACCCGGATGATACTGTCCTTTTGATGCGCGCTCTAGTGCCTGGATATACACAAAGAGCGTATCTTCTTCGGCGTAAATGTGCTCTATAAAATCTTCAACGAATAAAGGGAAGACCAATTTCAAATCGCGTTCTACACTTTGAAAGTCGCCATGATTGGCTTTGAAAGCCTCAACCAGGCGGGCAATGTAAGGGAGCTTATGTTTAATGAAAAGAAAATGTGAATGCTTGAGATATTCAATAATTAAGTCAATGGGATAAGAAACCAGTGGAAGATCAGCCTCCTGGATATGTGTCGGCGACTCAAGTTCTCGCACGACCTGTTCAACGCGCAGTCCTTTCTCGCTACAAACCTGCTCCAGAGTCTGTGCTGAATATTCATAAAAGCTAATGCCAAAATAGAAAAGCACATACGCGTGAACGTAATTCTGGTCTACCAGATCTGAAATGCGCCTATCTTTTAGAGCTAACTTATCCATGGATTCTGGTAAATATAGTAAATCACTAAAAAATCTGGTCATAGTTAAGGGGTTAAGTAACAATAAAATATGATTTTTGTCAGCAGGAAGCGGTTAACAATTATTTTAGCACTTCGTTAAAGTAGTACTATTCAATTTTTATGAGTGAAATAAGGAATTCGAAGAACCAGATTAGTTTACCATTAGTATTGTGTATTGGACTGGCAGCAGGCGTTTTTTTAGGTGCAAGCCTGGGTTCTCGTAAAAGTAATGGTGAGGTAGGCCGTGATGTGCAGAAATTTCGTGAAGTGTTAAGCCAGATTCAAGGCGACTATGTTGATACTGTAAATACCGGCAATCTAGTTGATGATGCCATTGAGCACATGCTCAATAAACTCGATCCACATTCTGCATACATACCTGTGAAAGAAAGAGAGGCTGCCAATGAAGATTTACGTGGTAATTTTGACGGTATCGGTGTTGAATTTAATATTTTCAGAGACACCGTTGTAGTAGTTACACCTCTCAGTGGCGGCCCTTCAGAGGCTGTCGGCGTTCAGTCGGGTGACAAGATTATAAAAGTAGACGGAAAGAATATGGCAGGCGTAAACATTACGAATGCTGATGTTATGCATGCTCTTAAAGGACCAAAAGGAACAGAAGTGAAAATATCTGTTTTGCGATTAGGAAAAACGGAACCCATCGATTTTACGATTGTGCGCGATAAGATTCCACAATTTTCAGTTGACGTTGCTTACATGGTTAATGCTGATGTTGGCTATGTTAAAGTTAACCGATTCTCAGCCACAACCTATGAAGAGTTCAGTGCTGCATTGAAGAAGCTTAAAGATAAGGGCATGAAAAAATTAGTGCTCGACTTGCAAGGCAACCCTGGTGGTTATATGAACATGGCTATTGATATGGCCGACGACTTTTTATCAGAAGGAAAGAAAATTGTTTTCACTAACGGAAAAGAAAAGAAGTATAACTCAGATGCCATGTCTACTGCGCGGGGAGATTTTGAGAAGGGTGATCTGATTGTATTGGTGAATGAAGGTAGCGCTTCAGCCTCTGAAATTTTAGCAGGCGCATTACAGGATAATGATCGTGCGCTGATTGTTGGTCGCCGTAGTTTTGGTAAAGGTCTTGTTCAATCACCTTTCGATTTAAGTGATGGTTCTGAACTTCGTCTTACTATTTCACGCTACTACACACCAAGCGGAAGATCTATTCAGAAACCGTATGACGATGAAGATGAGTATGCACGTGATATTATCAGCCGGTATAATCATGGAGAATTTTTCCATGCCGATAGCATTCACTTTAATGATTCGTTGAAATATAAAACTGTAAATGGTCGCACAGTATATGGTGGAGGAGGAATCATGCCTGATTATTTTGTGCCGCTTGATACAACATTAAACAGCCATTATCTGAATGAACTTTATACATCCAGCTCCATTCAGGAATTTACATTTGGCTATGCAGATGCTCATAAAGATGAATTGCAGAAAGAAGGATTTGAGAAATTCTTTAAAACATTTGTGGTAACAGATCAGATGTTAAATGGATTGGTAAAAGTTGGCGAACGAAATAAAGTGCGTCCTGACTACCGCGAGTTGAGAGAACGCAAAACTCTTTTCCAGATTCACGTAAAAGCGCAGATAGCCCGCAAGCTTTGGAACAATGATGGCTTCTACCCTATCATGAATAACACGAATGAAATTTTCTTACAAGCCTTGAAGTTGTTCGATCACATTCCGGAGTTGAATCACTCCAAGCTTTGATGATTTATAGTTCAAGGTTCAAAGTTTCAAGGTATTGCTAAACCTGAAACTTTGAACTGAAAAATTAATTCAGAATTTCAACTCAGCCTTAAAAGCACGGTATTGATTTTTCAGAGC
>DATCRE010000533.1:0-5713 GCA_036569145.1 Cyclobacteriaceae bacterium | reverse complement strand
CGGCTGTATGGGCATGTCTGAATTTTATGGAACAACAAATGATGAAGAGTCCATAAAAGTAATTCATCACGCCATTGATCAGGGTGTTACTTTCCTTGATACGGCGGATATTTATGGACCCTTTCTTAACGAAGAGCTGGTAGGCAAAGCTATCAAAGGCAAACGCCATCAAGTAACGTTGGCCACCAAGTTTGGAATTATACGCGATCCAAAGAATCCTTCAGCCCGTGGTATTAATGGAAAACCTGATTATATAAAATCAGCTTCAGAGGCAAGCTTGAAACGTCTCCAGGTTGATGTTATTGATTTGTATTATCAACATCGGGTTGATCCATCAACGCCCATAGAAGAAACTGTCGGAGCGTTGAGTGATCTCGTGAAGCAGGGAAAGATAAGAGGTATTGGTTTGTCTGAAGCATCAGCATCAACCATTCGAAGAGCGCATAAAGTTCATCCTATCACTGCTGTGCAAAGTGAATATTCGTTGTGGAGTCGTGAGCCAGAAGAAGAGGTACTTGCAACATGCAAAGAACTTGGTATTGCCTTCGTGCCATACAGTCCGTTAGGCAGAGGCTTTCTTACAGGTCAGATCAAAAAGATTGAAGACTTTGAAGAAACAGACTACAGACGTTACTCACCCCGCTTTCAGGGAGAGAATTTCCAAAAGAACTTAGACCTTGTAAAAAAACTGGAAGCATTAGCACAAAAGAAAGGATGCACCACATCACAACTTGCTTTAGCATGGGTCATAGCCCAGGGTGATTATCTCTTTCCAATCCCTGGTACTAAACGCATTAAATATCTCGATGAAAACATTGGTGCACTAAACGTGAAATTCACCGCGCAGGAATTGAAAGAGATTGATGCTATTGCTCCGAAAGATGTTGCTGCCGGTACCCGTTATCCTGAAACAATGATGAAATCGTTGAATGGATAATAATTTCAAATTTCAGGTTCAGATTTCAGATTATGTAGCCATTTGAAATTTTCGAATTTGAAATTGACTAATTAATTCATCTTACGCTTTAAACTCTAAAATACATTTCTCTATAATATCACAACATTCATGTATTTGCTCTTCGGTAATAACTAATGGCGGAGCAAAGCGAATGATGTTGCCGTGTGTAGGTTTAGCTAACAATCCAGCATTCATAAAGGCAACACAAAGATTCCATGCTGTTTTGCTTTCTGGCGAATCATTAACAACAATAGCATTCAATAATCCTTTACCACGAACAAGATTTACCAAAGTTGTTTTCTTTATCAAAGCCTGCATGCGTTCTCTAAATACTTCACCAAGACGCTGCGCATTATCTGCCAGCTTTTCATCTTTTACTACTTGCAACGCTTCGAGGCAAACAGCCGATGCCAGCGGATTACCACCAAAAGTAGAACCATGTTCTCCAGGTTTAATCACTAACATAATTGAGTCATCGGCCAGGACACAACTGATAGGAAGTACGCCACCTGACAATGCCTTACCAAGTATTAAAATATCTGGTCTTACATTTTCATGATCGCCAGCAAGCATTTTGCCAGTACGCGCAATGCCGGTTTGGATTTCATCCATCATCAACAGCACGTTATTTTTTCTACAAAGCTCTTCAGCTTTTTTAAGATAACCTTCGTGCGGAACAAACACACCTGCTTCGCCCTGGATTGGCTCTATTAACAATCCGCAAACACTACGATTTGATAAAGCTTTTTCCAATACATCAACATTATCATATTCCACAATCTCAAATCCAGGCATGAATGGTCCGAAGCCTTTACGCGAATCAGGATCAGTGGATGCAGAAATAATAGTGGTGGTACGTCCGTGAAAATTTTTCTTTGCTACAACAATCACAGCTTCGTTATCAGCAATACCTTTTTTTGTATATCCCCATTTGCGGGCAAGTTTTATTGCTGTCTCATTAGCCTCAGCTCCACTGTTCATAAACAAGGCTTTATGATAGCCGAATGTTTCGCAGATATATTTTTCCGTGATGCCGAGCTTATCATTGTAAAAAGCGCGCGATGTCAGTGTGAGTTCTTTCGCTTGCTCCACAAGTGCATTGATAATGCGTGGATGACAGTGTCCTTGATTAACAGCACTGTAAGCCGAGAGAAAATCGAAATACCGTTTGCCTTCAACATCCCATACAAAAACTCCCTCACCTTTACTGAGTACTACCGGAAGCGGATGATAATTATGTGCACCATACTGATCTTCCAATGCAATTGCATCCTGGCTTGAAGTGATTGTCTCTAGCATAATTTTTATTTCTTGTTCAATTACAAATCTAGTCAGATTTTGTGTTTATTTTCTTCGAATGTACTAACAGAAACTAAAACCGTGAATTAAACCAAAATTAAGCAGACTAGTCAGTCAAAATCACCGTTGTTACCAAAGAAATAATAACTTTATGCCAATGGAAATACTCTTATTAATTACAGGACTACTTTTCGGTGCCGCGGCCGGATGGTTTGTTGCTCGTTATAAATTTGCATCTGAAAATCAATCTGGAACTGCATCGCTGCTCGTGGAACAGGAACGAAATAAGGATCTTGCCAACCAGCTTAGCAATAGCAGACAATTATTAGAAGAAGAACGATCACGCGTTATTGAGTTGAACAGAAGTCTGTCAACTATCGAAGCAGATTATCGTAACCTCGAAGAAAAACTTTCTGACCAGCGAAAAGAAGTAAACAGCATTCAGGAAAAATTTACAGCTGAATTTAAAAACCTGGCCAATGATATACTTGAAAAAAATAGCGCCAAGTTCAGCGACCTGAACAAAACCAGCATGAGTGATTTACTTACACCACTCAAAGACAAGATTGTTACGTTCGAGAAAAAGGTTGAAGAAGCTTACGATAAAGAATTACGCGACAAAATAAGTCTGCGCGAAGAAGTTAAAAAACTTTACGATCTCAACAGTCGCATCAGCGAAGAAGCTAATAATTTAACACGTGCTTTGAAAGGTGATACTAAAAAACAAGGCGACTGGGGTGAAGTGATTCTTGAAAAAGTGTTGGAACGTTCAGGCCTGACGAAAGACCGTGAATATCGAAAACAGGTTATAACAACAAACGCTGAAGGCAACACTATAAAACCAGATTACCTGGTGATGCTGCCCGATAATCGCCACATAATTATTGACAGCAAAGTTTCACTGATAGCCTACGACAACTTTGTTAACGCTGAGGACGAAGAAGACCGGCCAAAATATTTAAAGGCCCATCTTGAATCAATGAAGAATCACGTGAAACAACTCAGTGATAAAAATTATTTCAGCTCACTTGAATTTAACACACCCGATTTTGTTTTGATGTTTGTTCCGATAGAATCTTCTTTCTCTGTTGCGTTGCAAGCTGATCAGGAGCTTTTCAATTTTGCCTGGGAAAAACGTATTGTTATTGTAAGCCCAACTACATTGTTGGCTACCATGCGCACCGTTGCCAGCATCTGGAAAATGGATAAACAAAGTCAAAATGCTTTTCAGATTGCTGAAGAGAGTGGCAAACTTTATGACAAGTTTGTTGGCCTTGTTGAAGATCTCAAAAAAGTTGGCATTCAAATAAACTCCACGCGCGACACCTACCAGGAAGCCATGAAAAAATTATATGAAGGCAAAGGCAACCTGGTAAACCGTGCCGAAAAAATTCGTGAGCTTGGTGCCAAGAATACAAAAGCCATCGACGAGAAATTAATTCAGCGTGCGCTGGAGGAGTAAATTAATTTCAGGTTTGGGATTTCATATTTTGGGGCGAATAATAATAAAGCGGATTTCGTTCTTTTATGAATCTAATCTCTTTAAATATCAAGTCCTTGTTGCCATTCACCAAAACCAGAGCCAACATTGATATGTCCAGCTTCACCAATACTGATAAGTTCACTGCCCCAACTTTTTGCAAAGAACTCAGCACGCGCTAACGTAACATAAAAGTCATTCGTGCTGGTAATAACAAGTGAAGGAAAATGAAGTTTTGTCAAGTTCATAGGATCGAAACCCGTAGTGCCTTCAGGATATGATGGAGCTTGTGTATCACTCGGAGCAACCAATAATGCACCTTTAATTTTCTTTTTATACTTTGCCGCCCATGATGCTATGGTAGTGCAGGCAAGACTATGCCCTACAAGAATAATATTTTCAGAATTCTCATTAACAATAGCGTTATCAATTGTTTCAATCCATTCGCTGCAGATGGGCCTATCCCAATCACGTTGTTCTACGCGGATAAAGTTAAACTCCTTTTGCCATAAGGTTTGCCAATGTGCCTCACCTGAATTACCAAGTCCGGGAAGTATTAAAACCCTGGCATTAAAATGAAAATGATTTTTCATGTAATAAATACAATTATCTTTTTGGTTTCAAGATAGCGATTTTGAGTATTTCTACTCATGGAACTTGTATTATCTGCAAAACTTTACTCCATTTTTGAGAGATTTATTCAAAATGGATTGGTGTAATAATTGAGTCTATTCTGCGGAAAAAAAAATCTTAAAAATGACTACTTAGCGTGAGTGAAATATTCTTTTATCATAAAAGAAACATGTTATCAAGCTTCTGATTCAGGTTGGAGAATGAATTACAAGCTTTTGCTTTTCACTTGCCTTCAATACCTTCAAAAGTATATTTTATTCGTTTTCCTTTTTGCTACATCGGCATTCGCCCAAATTAAGAATGATAGTCTTTACATTCATCAATTAAACGAAAAGGCGGTTAACGTTTATTTGTATAAACCTGACTCGGGCATTACCATTGCTAATCAAACACTCAGGCTGGCAACCGATCAAAAATTGAAATATGAAATTGGTTACAGCCAATATATATTATCAAAAGCTAATTGGGCCAAAGCTAATTACAGATTAAGTACACAACATGGATTTGAAGCGCTAAAGATTTTTGAAAATTCCATATACATTGATGAATGGGTTAATTGCCTCTTATCGTTAGCCAGAACCTTTATAGACTTACGTAATACAACAGTAGCCAGAGAATTTTTAACAAAAGCTATTTCAGTAGCCCACAAATCTTCAAATACGAATACACCAGCAGACATCTATCGTGAATTTTCGTTGTTACTCTTAAACCAGCATCAATATGACTCAGCTCTTTTGTATTGTGACAAGGCACTTGTTATATATGAAAAGGAAAAAGACACTTTAACGACAAGTATAGTCTACGGCAGGAAGGCAAGAATTTATTATGAGTTAAAAGACTATACTCGAAGTTTATACTATAATAAAAAATCACTCATCCTTGATAAGCTTGTAAATAATCGGAGAGCATTGGGAGTCTCCTATTTTATTGCAGCGCAGATAGCCGATAAAACAAATAAGCAAGACAGTGCCATTTATTTTTTAACAAAGTCTCTTAAACTTAACGAAGCGGTTGGCAACATTGGTACGCTAATCAAATCGCATGAATTAATGGCTGACATCTATATTCAAAAAGGTAAGCCGGATATAGCAACGTCAGAATTAAAATTAGTGAGTCAGCTGAAGGATACTCTTTATAATCTTGAAAAGAATGGTCAGATTCAGGAAATGCAATCTATCTACGAGCTTGAGACGAAAGATAAGACCATCAAGCTTCTTGAACAAGAGAATGTGATTACCAATCAGCGCAGAGCGAGTGACCGTCTATTGTTAATCTACTTGTTAATTTGCATTGCCTTGTTATCGGCGTTGATACTTGTGTTCTGGCGCATTCGGATTATTCAG
>DATCRE010000532.1:0-6457 GCA_036569145.1 Cyclobacteriaceae bacterium | reverse complement strand
GAAGCACCTAAAGTAATTGCACGATTTGGTAACATGATCAATCTTGTATCGCAGGTACTGGAACCAACGATTGGTAACTACTTCCGTAACTCAGCGCAGGACAGTGATGTGATTGCTTTCTTAACGACACGTAAAGAGCGCCAGGAATCAGCGAAGTCGCACATTAAAAAAGTGTTGGATGAATATAACGTTAATGCGGTTGATACTTTGATTGGTGATATTGTTCCACCAGAATCACTGATGAAAACATTGACAGATCGTAAGATTGCTGAGGAACAAAAAATAACATACGATACACAAAAGGCAGCACAAGAGACACGTCAGGGTATGGAGAAAGAAACTGCTATTGCTGACATGCAAAAAGATATTGTTAAAGCACAACAAAGCGTTGAGATTGCTGAGCGCACGGCCAATGCTACCGTGAAAAAATCTGAAGGTGATGCAGCCAGTGTTAAACTAGCAGTAAGTGCAGAAGCCGAAGCTACTAAGTTACGTGCGCATGCTGAAGCAGAAGCTACACGCGCTCGTGCGCAGGCGGAGTCTGAGTCAATTAAACTTCGTGCATCTGCACAGGCCGAACAGATTTCATTAACTGGTAATGCTGAAGCTGAAAAAATTCTAGCCGTTGGTAAGTCGACTGCAGAAGCTTATGAGTTAGCGGTGAAAGCACTTGGTGGTGAAAACTTCACTCGCTATAAAATGACTGAAGAATTATCGAAAGGTCATATCAAATTAATTCCAGATGTATTGATTGGCGGAGGTGCCGGTGGTGGCTCTTCTATTGATGGCTTACTCGGCCTGAAGCTTATGGAGATGATTGATGTGAAGAAGAAAGACGATGACAAGAAGAAGTAAATAATTTAAGAATTTAGAATTTAGAATGTAGGAGTTAGGAGTTGGAATGACGCTGCTAACTCCTGCATTTACTTATATTTCGAATAAGTACTACATTTGAATAAGGGGCTAACTCCTTCTAACTCCTACATTCCATATTCTAAATTCTATTCAATGTACAAGGCAAAAGTTAACAACTCAACATTCCAGATAGATGAAACCCGTGATGGACTTACTGTAAATGGACAGGCCATCGACTGGGATCTTGTGAAGATTGACGATGGATATTTTCATATTCTATATCAGCATAAAAGTTATCGTGCAGAAGTAGTGAAGATTGATGCCGAAACAAAAACATTTACACTCAAGATTAACAATAACATCTACTCCGTTGCCATGCAGGACAAGTTCGATCTATTGCTGGAAAAGATGGGAATGAATGCCTCCGCTTCAGGAAAGGTTAACAATATCAAAGCTCCTATGCCGGGACTGATTATTGATTTACGGGTAAAAGATGGTGACCTGGTTAAGGCTGGTGATCCCCTGCTTATCCTGGAAGCGATGAAGATGGAGAACATCATTAAATCGCCCGGCGAAGGAATGGTAAAATCTGTAAAGGTCAAAAAAGGCGCCGGGGTTGAAAAAGGTCAGGTGTTAATTGAATTCTAACCTTGTTTTTTGGGCAGAATTATTTCCAAAGGTTTCGTCCTTTGCCACAGGGCGGGTTATATTTGCGAGATTTTACTCTCCCACTAAACTGAAATATGAAATACAAACGCATTCTTCTAAAACTAAGCGGTGAGGCGCTTCAAGGCTCCTCCAAAACTACCAACATTGACAAATCTGTTTTAGAACAGTACTGCGAAGAAATTAAAGCACTTCATAATCAGAAAGTTGAGATCGCTATTGTTATTGGCGGTGGCAATATTTTCCGTGGCGGACAGGCCGAATCTCTTGGCATTGAGCGCGTTCAAGGCGACTACATGGGTATGTTGGCTACGGTTATCAATGCAATGGCTTTACAAAGTGCCCTTGAACGTCATGGCATGTACACTCGCCTGATGGCCGGTATTAAAATGGAACAGGTTTGTGAGCCCTTCATTCGCAGACGCGCTATACGCCATCTGGAAAAAGGTAGAATTGTTATTTTTGGAGCTGGTATCGGTAACCCTTACTTCACAACCGATTCAACGGCCAGTCTACGTGCCATCGAAGTACAGGCAAATGTTGTGTTGAAAGGAACTCGCGTTGATGGTGTTTATACGAAAGACCCTGAAAAGTTTTCGGATGCCGTTCGATACACAAACCTCTCTTTCCAGGAGGCATACGAGAAGAACCTGAACATTATGGATATGACGGCCTTCACACTCTGCCAGGAAAATAATTTACCAATCATTGTATTTGATATGAATAAGAAAGGCAATCTGTTAAAAGTTGTTCAGGGTGAAGAAGCCGGAACACTTATCAGCTAAAGGTTGACTAATTTTTTATTCCGTAATTTTACATACACAGCAAAAGAATAGTACTAAAAATAATTTGAGTTTACTATGGATGAAATTGAACTCTATCTGGAAGAAGCACAAGATTTAATGGGTAAAGCTATTACACACGTTACTCATGAATTAGCTAAAATCAGAGCTGGCAAAGCAACCCCTTCCATGCTTGATGGCATTATGGTTTCCTATTACGGAGCAATGTCGCCACTCAATCAAGTATCATCCGTTACGACACCCGATGCCCGCACTATTTTTATTAAGCCCTGGGAGAAAGGTCTCATCCAGGAAATTGAAAAAGCTATCATGAATGCTAACCTCGGCCTCAATCCTCAGAATGACGGACAGCAGGTTATCATCAACGTGCCTATGCTCACAGAAGAAAGAAGAAAGCAATTGGTAAAACAGGTTGGGCAGGAATGTGAGCACGGAAAAGTAAGTGTACGTAACATTCGTAAAGACACTAACGAACAACTTCGCAAGATTAAAGGTGTGTCTGAAGATGATATCAAGAATGCAGAAGAGAATGTGCAGAAGTATACCGATGACTCTATTGTCAAAATAGATGCCTTGATGAAGAAGAAGGAAGTTGAAATTATGACAATCTAATATTCAACAACATTTATAAACAATGCCTTCGTTTTGTAGCGAAGGCATTGTTATTTAAAGGAAAAGCTTCTCAAAAAATTATCGTATGGAAAATCAAAACTTTGGTAGCAAAATGAAACGTCTGTTGCGTAAGGTAATTATATCACTTATTCTTTTAGCCATTATCGTTTTCAGTTTTCTGTATTGGGGCTCTTACAGCACTGATGGTGTACGTGCCGGTATTGTTGTAAAGGTCAGTGACAAAGGTTTCATCTTTAAAACTTACGAAGGTCAGTTGAATATTGAAACCTTCGGTGCCATCAAACGAGGAAGCGTGATCAATGAAACTTTTGATTTCTCCATCGAAAAAAGTGACACCGAAGTTTTTGAAACCCTTAAAGCCGTAGCCCTAACCGGCGAACGCGTAAGTCTGCACTACACAGAACGCTACATGCGTTTTTTTTGGCGCGGTGATACAAAGTATTTTGTTACTGGTGTTGAGAGAAGCAAGTAATTTTTACGGTTGCTGCACAAGCAATACTTTCTTCTTCCGAAATTTAAAGTATAAGAAAACACTCAAAGCAATAACAAAAATCGGCCAGATATAAGCCATCCCAATTATAACGTTTAATAATCCTCCCCAGCCTGTTGATAATCCTTCCCCAATCTGACTCATGACAGATGGCTGGTCAATGGCTGTAATTTCTTGTGTTATTGTTTGGTAAAATTCAAGGTTGATTGTGCTGTAATGAACCTGATCCTTAAGATAATTAATACGACTTATTGTTGCCTCTATATCTTCATGCAACGCGCCTATTTGTTCTTCGGCCTTCAGCAATTCTTCTATTGTTCCTGCTTTAGTTCGTAGTATCTCTGAATACCGTTTCTCAACTTCACGTTTGGTATTAAGTCTTGAATCAAGATCAACAAATTCTTTTGCCACATCATCTGTTTTTACTTCACGAAAATTTACAAAACGAGCTTGTTTGTCTATCTCCTTAAGAAGATCCTGAAAATATTCACTCTGAACTCGAATAGTGATTTTATTTTCAAGAATTGGATTCTCAAGATGCAGCGCTGAAGAAGAAATGTATGCAGGAAATTTTCGCACTGCGGCTTCAATCGCTTCCGTGCTTTTATTAACCTGATCAACTTGAAAGCGATAATCTACAGTCTTGATAAGTTTTGTTTTACCATCTGAATAAAGATCGGAATTAGGTGTTGCTGCTAATTGTTTTTCAGCTTGATTATCTAAAGATGTGAGATCCACTACTTCTGATATGCTGTCCGTAGCGTTAGCAGATTCTTCTGCTTTTTTACCACAAGAGATTAGCGTCATCGAAATCATAATCAAAGAACAAATGAAGGTTTTCATAGTATTTTTAATTTAGAAGTGAAAAAGTTTGGACACGACGATTCCTTTCAGCTCTCTCGGGAAAGCCGGTTTTTTGGAGTTCAATACAAATGGTATTTAAAAGTTGGGCTATAGAGAAAAAAATGCGCCCGGAGATTAAATGAGAGGCTTCTCAGATCAGAGAAGCCTCAAAAACGTTGCAACGTTTTAGTAATTATTTTGCTACAGCAGCAGTGTCAGTAGTAACAGCAGCAGTGTCAGTTACAACTGGAGTTGAATCAGCTACTACAACTGAATCTTTAGTTTCAGTTGTTTCAGCAGGTTTTTTACCACAAGCTGATAAAGCAACTGTAAGGCTCATTACGGCCAACATAGTTTTTAATGTGTTTTTCATCTTTATAAAGGTTTAAAAATTTCCCTTCATACTGAAACTCTAAGAAGGTCACCCAAGGAAATTAAGAATTTAGTATTCCGGCGGTAGAATTTTGTTAATCGTTAATGGTGGTTCGATTTACGGACGACAATATTGAAAGACTATTAACGGATAACAATTAACTTTTAACGAATGTGGGTTACCTTCGTGATTGATTTGTATAAAACCGACTTTATTAACTGTGGCGTACTATTTTGATGAATTGATCATCTCGGAAATCAAAAAGAAGAACGAGATAGCACTTCGCGAGCTCTACAAAACGCATTATCCCATGGTAGTTCACCTGGTTTGTTCCAACAACGGATCTGAGCAGGAAGCCAAGGATATTTACCAGGAAGCCATTATCGCTTTCTACGAACGGGTACAACAACAGCATTTTGTATTGACATGCAAAATAAAAACTTACCTGTACGCCGTTTGCCGCAGACTATGGCTCAAGCGGTTAGCTGGTAAGAAACGCTATCCCACGAACAACATTCCTGAAATAGAAACTTTTGAGGATGTTGATGAAGAGGTGATAGCTATTGAAGAGCATGAAATGAAGTTCCAGAAGATGGGAGAAGCGCTTAACGGACTGGGTGAACCTTGTCGCAGCATCATAGAAGATTTTTACATTCATGATCTTTCTATGGAAGCCATTCGTGAAAAGTTTGGCTATACTAATGCTGACAACGCCAAGAACCAGAAATACAAATGCCTTCAACGGCTGAAGAAATTGTTTTTTGAAAAAGATAAGAAAGATTAATAATCATGGATTCTCAAAATACGCTCATCGATCAACTTGATAACTACATCAAAGGAACTCTTTCTGCGAATGAAGTTTCCGCTATCGAACAGCGCATGGCAACGGATATTACTTTTCGCGAAATGGTAGAAAAGCACAAAACATTAGCGCTTGAATTAAAATTATACGGAAGCCATAAGCACTTACAAGATGTATTGAATGAAGCACATCTTGAAATGAACGATCAGGATAAAACTATTCAGTTACCGAAACCAACAGCCTGGAAAAAGTATTGGCCTATGACAGCCGTTGCTGCGTCCATCGCTTTCATTAGTATTGTTGGAACGTTAATCATGACTCACTCGCTTGACACTAAACAAACTGCCATCTATAAAGAGTTGCGCAGAAATGTTGAGCAGATCAAGCAATCACAAAAGATCATGATGAAAGACATGGCCGTAGCAAAAGAACGCGAAAAGCCATTGCCCGGTAATTATGCCGGTACTGGATTTATGATTTCTGCCAATGGTTATTTAGCCACCAGCTATCACGTTATCAAAGAAGCCGACTCTGTTGTTATTGAGAACGAGAAATATGGTCGTTTAAAGGCAACGGTAGTTCACAACGATCCGGCGAATGATGTTTCCATTCTAAAGATTGAAAACTTCCAATTAGAATCTAACCAGGTTCTTCCTTTTACCATTTCAAAAAATGAAGCAAGTCTTGCTGAAGAAGTTTTCACGTTAGGTTTTCCTCGTGAAGATATTGTTTTTGGTGAAGGCTCTATCAGTGCATTGAGTGGTTACAAGCAAAACCCAAATGCTTATCAGATTTCTGTACCTGTGAATCCGGGTAACAGTGGTGGCCCATTGTTAAACAATAAAGGAGATTTGATTGGTATCATCAGTGGTACTCAAACAGAAACTGCAGGCGCTGCGTTTGCCATCAAATCAACAATTGTAAATGATGTTATTGCGAGTGAAGCATTGGATTCTTTAAATGTTCCTGTTGCATTGCCAAAGCAAAACAAT
>DATCRE010000531.1:0-2331 GCA_036569145.1 Cyclobacteriaceae bacterium | reverse complement strand
ACCGGGATAAGATAAAGTGTTATCAGCAACAATTCAGATAGGAGATATATAAACAACGGATTCTTGCCAAAGACCGTGAAGAAGCTTGTCCAGTTTTTGTATTTCTGAATTTCAACAAAGTAAATCAGCGAAGGAAGCAGAATGAGATCAATACCCACAGTCAGTAATACAAATGAACTTGTCCATAATTTCTTGTTGATTGGGAAAACCATATTCCATGTAAGCGCTGCAAGAATAAGAATAGCTCCTGTTATTAAAAGTTTGGATACTGTTTCATAACTATTGCCATGCTTGCGGATAAAATCACCAGCGAGATAACCTACAATAACATTAACAATAGCCGGAAGTGTACTCAGAATTCCTTCCGGATCAAAAGGAACTCCTTCACCGTGATAAAGGTGCTTATCACCCAAAACAAAAAGATCAAGTCTTAATGCTGCATTGCCCGCCAAGCTGAACGGATCGTTAGGATCGCCGTACACTTTCATGATAATCCAATAGCCAACCAATGCCAGTACACTAAAGATAACAGCTATTCTTTTTGAACCATAGTGAATGATAACAGACGCAATCAAATAACATAAGGCGATACGTTGCAATACACCAAGAACACGTGTACTACTTATAGGCTTGAATTCGTAACCTCCTTCTTGTACTTCGCGAAAAAATGGAAACCAGTACATGAGATAACCTATGAGAAAAATTATTGCAGTGCGTTTCAATGTTTTTGTCCAGAAAACAGAACTGCCTTTTACTTCATACTTATGCATAACAAAAGCCATGGCGTTTCCAACAGCAAAGAGAAATGAAGGAAACACAAGATCGGTTGGAGTAAATCCATGCCAGCTTGCATGCAACAATGGACCATAAACATGGCTCCAGTCACCAGCTGAATTAACAATGATCATAAAGCAAATGGTCATGCCACGAAAGACATCCAGTGCGAGGTAACGTTGATTCTCGGCCATTATAAAAAAGTTATAGGTCTTATAAAGCTAGTAAAAAATATGCACCACATGGGTGCATAAAACGCAAATGATAGATCTATAAGCGCAAACTAATTGTGTGTAAGCCGGAGAGAAATACACACCATTTGTAAAGACCTATTTTATTTCAGCTTCTCGTTATTGTGATGCCTGTCTTTATCACGAATGGTTTTCTTCTCCATATTTTTTTGAAAAGCTTCTGTAAGATCTACCCCTGTTTGATTGGCAAGACAGATCAACACCCAAAGCACATCGGCCAACTCATCACCAAGATCTTTATTCTTGTCTGATTCCTTTTCAGATTGCTCACCATAACGACGAGCCATGATGCGTGCTACTTCGCCAACTTCTTCTGTGAGTATAGCTGTGTTAGTAAGTTCATTAAAATAGCGAACACCTGTTGTCTTAATCCACTGATCAACTTGTTGCTGAGCCTCCTGAATCGTCATGATAATTATTTTTCGAGTTCTTCAAAATCAATATCCAATACTTCGTAGTTCTTCCAGCCAATGAAATCATAATGCCACCACTCCGAGCTGTTTACTTTAAAACCATAGCGCTCCATCGTTGAAATAATAAGATCACGATTTCTTTTTATTACAGGATCTGTTACAGACGATGTGGGCCACGCAGCTTTTTGAAAAGAATCATAACCTGTTGGCATCTTCAACTCTTCGCCTGTGTTCAAATCAATAATAGTCATGTCTATGGCGCAGCCCCTGTTATGACGCGATCCTCTGTATGGTGATGCCACATACGTTGTGTCATGATATACTTCATAGAATTTTACCGTTGCTTTATACGGACGGTAAGCATCAAAAATTTTTATACCAAGACCTTTTAATTGTAATTCAGCCTGGGCTTTTCTTACAGCTTCAGCCACAGGCTTGCGTGCAAATGCTCTGGCTGAAGTATAAATCTTTTCTTTCGTGAAGTTGTTGGTGGTTGCATAACGGATGTCAAGTACAATGCCTGGTATAAATTTTTCAAGATCGATAAGTTCTTTATTAGGATTACTCTTAACACTTTGCTTGTAACCTTCTAATGTAACGGGTTTCAATCCATATTTATACTGCGCCGAAATATGCGTAACGATGCAACACTGAATTAAGATCAACATGAATATGAACGGCACCCTCTTCATTGTAATAGAATATTTTAGTTCCTGTTTTTTGTATCAATAACAATCGTAACGGGACCATCATTTAACAAACTAACTTTCATGTCAGCACCAAATGAACCGGTTTGAATAGACTTACCCAACGCATTTTCTAACACAACAATAAAACGTTCGTAAATGGGTATAGCAATCTCAGGTTTTGAAGCCTTTAGATATGATGGTCTG
>DATCRE010000530.1:0-10027 GCA_036569145.1 Cyclobacteriaceae bacterium | reverse complement strand
AAGCAAAACCACATTAATAAACCAGACTATAGCAGGGTTAGAGTTGCCTCGACGAAAGCAAGTAGATTTTGTAGTTCGACTAAGGGTCAATCATAAGATGAGACTATATCATTGAAGGACTATTAGTGCAGCCCAAGTAAGGATTGAATTTCTAATCTATTGAATACTCCACCTAAGTAAAAATACGGATATAATCTTTTTAAGATAAAAATGTTTTTGATGTCGAAATAAGAATCATCACAAAAGATCATGTCATTTTCTATAACTACAAGTATATAGAGCATCGTTTGAATAGCGCATGTTTACATTGTCAGTACTACTTTCGTAGTACTAACAGTGCTGTAGTTTTTTAACCGTGATTAACAAAAAATCCTAATCAACTCTTTCTACTATTGCAAGTAAATTTAAGAGTTACTAATTCAAATACCATCCCAGTGTTTTCCTCCGTCCATTTTAAACGCTGTAGAGTTCTCCAGGAACAATCGTTGAAAGTATTATTAATTACTTCGGTTATTTTATTCTTCTCAAATAGCCGGGTAATGGAGCAATGGATTTTTGAAAGTCCGAAAACTCCATCACCCTATGCATCGTCATTAGGCTCTTATATAAATTTTCCCGTCACAGATAATGCTGATTTGATATCTATAGATATTCCGCTTGGTGAATTGAATACTGATCTGATTAAAATTCCTGTTGATCTGGGTTGAAGATGAAGCATCAAGCTTTGGGACTACAGAGCTAGTATACTATTTTAATTAACATATACACAAAATGAAAAAAATCTATTTATTAACAATCGCACTTTCTATTGTTTCTTTTGTTGGCCGGAGTCAAACTCTTCCCGTTCCTGCAGTTAGTACTGGTCAATCCAACAATTATTTTAGAGCTGGAACCGGAGATGGCGGAACTTTATCAACCTATAACACTTTTCTCAGGTTGCATAATGGATTTGCTATTGGCTCTCCATTTACAAGTAATGGAAATGGAGGTTATGTTGAAAAAGCTACGATAGCTTTTGATGGCCGAAGTGGAAACATTACAACTCTGGGCAACATAGTGTCCACATCGGGTAAACTGGGCCTAGGAGTTAGTAATCCAATGAATACTCTGGATGTGTTAAGTGGCTTTGCAGACAATTCAGAGACATCATTGTTTGTAGGACAGGACCATAATTTCGGTGCTAACTCTGGCCGCTATGGAATAGGACTCTCATTTCAGCATATTGATGGAACAACCCCTGGGAAATTAAGCCACTTGAACATTTGGTTTGGTAATGAACTTAAGAGAGCGATGACTTTTAACTATCTCGGAAATGTTGGAGTGGGCTGCACAAATCCCGATGCCAGACTTACTGTTAAAGGTACCGTTCATGCCGAAGAAGTGAAGGTAGAGTTACTAGGCTCGGTATGTCCTGACTACGTTTTTGAAGAAAACTATGACCTCATCTCATTAAAAGATCTCGAGCAATATTTAAAAAAATATAAACATTTGCCGGAGATTAAATCCGCTAAAGAAATGGAAGCAAATGGCCTTTATTTAAAGGAGATGAATCTGTCTCTTTTAAGAAAAGTCGAAGAGTTAACGTTATATCTCATCGAACAGAAAAAGGAGAATGAGCTGTTAAAAAAAGAACTCTCTAACGTTGATGTGGAATTAAATAAAAGACTTTTGGCTATTGAGAATATTTTGTCAGCAGAAAAAACGAAATAATAAGATGTTAAATATACTTTATGATCAAATAGCTAAACGTAAGAATCATTATTTCACTGCGTTGTCTTTTCTGACACTTTTTTTAACCACGGTAATAATTACAAATGCACAGACGCAAACATTTAATTTTTCATACATAGGCCCAACAATTCCACCATCTTGCAATCCATTTGATACAGAGGGAAATTTTACTGACCCGTGGTTACCATCCCATGGCAGTCCTCAGGCTGGCGATGTATATGGACAAAATGTATTCAATAAAGCCAGGCTTGTGGGAAAATGGCAGGCAGGAGATAGCAAGGAGAAAGGCGAAGGTTTATACATAGAATACAATTTTCTGAGCAATCACATATATGATATTACGATTGTGTTGGCTCATGATAAGGGAGACGTTGTAGGATTGGATGTTTTTGCAGTCAATGGATTATCTCAAAACTCCAATTCAAGTTGTAGTGAAGACGAGATACCTGACAATGACGATAAAAAAGAAATTTATGCCACAAACATGGTTTACGATGGTCCTCCTGGAAACTTTGAAGAAGTGGTAAGGACATTCAATCCTGGAAAGGATTATAAATATCTTTGGCTACTTTCAAGACAATATACCTATCAGGCCAATGGATCTTTGTTTGTAGATCAAATTGTCATTGCAGATAAGGGAGTTGTAGAGACTTCCCCATCTAGTCCTACTTGCCCAGTCAAATTGGAAACAGACCCTTTAGCATTAAAATTATCACCTGTTAAAAAAGGAAACAACCGATTCGGACGATCTGTTTCGGCTGATGGCAACTATTTTGCAGTAGGTGCTTATGGGGAGAGACGGGTCTATATCTATAAAAAAGTTGCTTGTTCGGTAGAACTGAAAGCTATTTTGTCTGGAGATAATGATTATTCTGGTGGCAGATTCGGATGGTCAGTAGATGTCCACGGCGATCAGGTTATCATTGGAGATCCGGGCAAGGACTCCTACGGAGGTGCTGTTTATATTTTTAAACGGAATGATGAAACTTGGACCCGCGTTGCAAAATTTACATCTAAAGATGTAGACTATGGGTTTTCAGTGGCAATTCACGAATCATTTGCTATCGTGGGTTCTCCAAAAGGCACCGGCGGCTTCGGTACTGTTTTCTTTTATGAGAGATTAGGAACTGATACCTGGGGATATCATACGGAATTCGCTGGGAAAGCGACAAATATTGGATTTGGATACTCTGTAGATATAAAAAGGGATGCCGCAATTGCAACAGCAACGCTAACAACATCAGGGGATCATCGGGGTAATAATCGCGTATATTTCTTTGAACGAGTTAATAAAGGCACTTCTATATGGGTATCAAAAGTAGAATATGGTGCTCCTAAAGATAACTTTTATGATTTCGGAGTTCATGCAGAACTCTCTGAAGATGGACAAGCCGCTTTTGTTACGAATCCATCTAAGATGGGTTCATGTAATCAGTGTTCTTATAGTTCGACTAAGGTTTTTAAATTGGTAGATAATACTTGGCGTGATTGGGGAGGAATCCCTGATGACGAGTCTAATACCTGGAGTGCCTTTGCTGTTAGCCAAAATCATTTAGTAATCCCCATGTACGGCGAAATATCAATATTTGAAAGAGACGAAGCTACCTGGAATAGTGATTTGGGAGCTATAGCTAGTCATAGTTATAGTGAAATTACTGATATAAAGAATGCTGGGTATAATGTGGGGGATGTTGGTGACACCTATATTAATACTCTATCAGTCTCCATGACCAATGATTATATCGTACTAGGGTACCCCGAACCTTACTGTAACTTCTCCGGTCACGTCTATGTATATGATTTATTCGCTGCTCTCCATAACAATAATTTGAAAATTTGTGGCAAATCTTACGGTGGAAGTGTGGGTGAAATAAACGCAAGAACAATTAGTGCAGGATGTGATGGTGTAAATTTTTTAGACGGTTCTAGCGCAAATTACAAAGCCAATGTAATACGACTAACACCAGGTTTTAATGCGAAGCGAGGTTCTGCTTTTTCAGCAACAGCTACAGGCTGTAGTTTCGGCACAATAGCAGAAAATGCAAGAGTTGCAAGCAACGAAAAAACTGATTTATACTCCGATATAATTAAGGAAGCTCCAGTTCAATTAGAGGAACAACATTTATCGGTATTTCCAAACCCAACAACTAATGGCTCGATAACTGTCGCCTCTACTTATGGTGGAATAGAATCAATAGCAGTTTACAATTTACAAGGTGTATTAGTGAGTAATATTCAGATGGATAGCAAAGCAGAAAATAGTGTTAATATCCAACTGCCTCAGAATGCGCATAGTATTTATTTGATAAAAGTACTGGTGAATAACAAAATCTTTATGAAAAAGATATCCTTCCAGTAGAATTAGATTGTCTCACTTGTTCTTTCACAACAGATGTGCAGGGAATATGATGAGCTAAATAAAACGCTTAACCGAATCTCATTCGTTAAGCGTTTTTATTTTAACAAAAGTGTTGGCAAAAATTTATTAACTCTTGTCACTGGAATTAGTTGGCTAGGTCATAAATTATCGATGTGAAAAAATATTATTTCAGAACAAGAGAGTTCGCCGTGTCAGACACTGGTATTCATTTGCTGCGAGGTGGGTTTAATTATGCGACAATTACATTTGATCAAATCCATAAAATAGAAATAGGAAAAGGAAGAGAACTAAATAATTGGTTTGCTATATTAATCATCGGATTGATTCTATTAATCCCTGGCATTCGCTCTTCAATAAACATTATTAGTATGCTGCTTCAAGGTGGAGCTACTCTCGCTAGTGCAAGAATAGTTCTATTCTTACTCATCCCAGTAGTCGGAATGTATTTCATTTATGCATCACTTCGGACTGGAACAATACTGAGGGTACATTACGGACGAAACAAAAAGGATAAATTTTCATTACGGAAAATAGTCTTAGAAAAACAGATGGACGGCTTTGAGCAATTGATGAAGAACAAACTGAACGTCAAGTTAGAGCACATTAAAACAATTAGAGATGTGTGAACATTTACAAAAGCTAGACAACGAACTACGTGACAAAACATCAAAGAAACATTTCGTAAGTCGGCATGGGGTAATAACACCTGCACATGGGTTTATTATGATTGCGTTTTAATTCTGGATGAAATAACAATTTTCCGGACTTCGTTAAAATTCATATTAATGATCACAACAAATCTGGAATGGAAGCAGGGTTTTGTTGTGAGCTGAGATTTCAATAAAGTTGGTAGTGTGTATTTCGGTCACCACTTTGGCCGGTATACACAACAAAAGCAACTTTGAATGTAATTGTAATTAGTCACAATTCATCTGAGGCACTTTCTCATAGAGATGAAGTTTTTGATTTTCGAAGAAGATAATTTTCCGTGGCGATTCAATGCAGACCCTCTCACCCTCATAAAACTTAACGGTAATGGTATTTATCTTGAATATCTCGCAAATCTTGCGATAATTATACCCACCACGAACAAGCGTTGATGTGGTATAATCATGCATTTCATTGCGACCTTCAATAATCTGCTTAAAGAGATTGATACCTTCTCTTTCCATTCTACTATAATCAGTGTCAAGTATTTTGTCAATAACGCATTTTTGATAGCCTTTGGATTCGAATTCTTTATGTCTTTCCTTAGTCAGAACTTCAACACACCGAAGCTCTATTTCAACATCTGGATTCATCATCATACAATAAATTTTGATTCTGTTTTGATTAAATAATGAATTAAATACCAATCATATTGGTAGCAAATAGTAAGGTTGAAAACTTATTTTTTTTAGTTAAGATAAGACTTTAATATCTTACTCCTTGAGGTATGCCGAAGTCTGCGAATACCCTTCTCTTTTATTTGACGCACGCGTTCACGAGTGAGACTAAATTTCTCACCAATTTCCTCCAACGTCATAGGATGCTCTTCGTTGAGTCCAAAATAAAGTATCAGAACATCTGATTCCCTTCGTGTAAGGGTTGTAAGTGATCTCTTTACTTCCTTTTGCAAGGAATCAATCATCAATCCTGAATCCGGTTTGATTTCATTCGAATCCTCCAGTACGTCGAGCAAGCCATTTTCTTCACCCTGAACAAAAGGTGCATCAACGGATACATGGCGGCTACCCATTTTCATTGCATCGACTATCTCTTCGTTGGACACTTCCATTACTTCAGCCAATTCCTCATAAGATGGTTCACGTTGAAATCTCTGTTCCAGATCAGAAAAAGTTCTGTTAATTTTATTAATTGTACCAACACGATTTAATGGAAGACGAACCATTCTGGATTGCTCAGCGAGAGCTTGCATAATTGATTGGCGAATCCACCATACAGCATAAGAAATGAATTTAAATCCTCGCGTTTCATCAAATTTCTTAGCCGCTTTGATCAGTCCAACATTTCCTTCATTAATAAGATCCCCAAGTGTCAACCCATTATTTTGATATTGCTTTGCAACTGAGACTACAAAGCGGAGGTTTGCTTTTGTCAATTTTTCAAGCGCGATCTGATCTCCTGCGCGTATTCTTTTAGCCAGCTCAACTTCTATTTCAGCTGTTATCAAATCCATTTTTCCAATCTCCTGCAAATACTTATCTAAAGATTGACTTTCACGATTGGTTATCTGCTTGGCAATTTTTAGTTGTCTCATAATTAAAAATTAGCAATTGTAACATTCTGATTTCAGTATTCCTGCAGCTCAGTCAAATCCCCTTTCATGGCATTGCGGGGCACTTAAAGATTTAAAACACGATAGCTTTGATTTTTTTCCTGGCTGGATTCACTTCTAAAAAAGAGGTTCAGAATTTCGTAAATTAAATTCCCTGAATACTTCAATAGCATAATTTAAATTTTCAACCACATGATGATCGGGTTGATTTGCTTTTGTTGCCCGTAGCGATACTATCATATTCATAATGTAAACACCCTCTTTGAACATTCCTTTCGCCCGAAGTTTTACAAAAGATTTATTAACAACTTCCCGTATTTCCTGATCACTTGAAGCGTGCTTAATTTCATTTATTATTTCCTCACAAAACGACACCATCATAATTATAATTCCAGACCATGCTTGCAAACAAAATAGTGTTAGAATACCTGTTGAATAGGTTTTTATTTCAAATGTATTTCTTGTTTTGATAAACTCAATTGAAAATAATCAACGCTATTATTGATTTAAATCAATAAATCTGTTGATTACGAACGATAAATTGCTTGAGCAAACGATATGAAAATGCTGACTAATTTTGTCTTTGAAAACTTCCGCCTCAAAACAGATCAAATCTTCGAAGGGCTAACGACTGAAGAAATGGAGGCACTCGTTGGATCGGGTGTTACTCATCTTTTTAAACGGGGTGAAATAATTTTTAGAGATGGCGGAATACCTACGGGAATATTCTATATAAAAACCGGGAGAGTAAAAAAGTATAAAGCTACCGTTAAGGGTGGTGAGCAGATATTTTACATTTGTGGAGAAGGGGAGCTTTTGGGTTATCACGCCTTGTTGAGCGAAGGGTATTATCCAGACTCTGCAGCTACAATTGAAGATTCTGAAATTACTTTTATTCCCAAGGATAATTTCTTAAGTGTGCTGCGAAATTCAACAGCACTATCAAATGGATTACTGAAAGCACTTGGTCATGAGTTTAGTTTATTTATAAACAGTATAACCAATCTGGCAACCAAATCCGTACGCGAAAGATTAGCATTTAATCTATTGATATTGGAAGAAAAATTTAAAGTGCTCGATAAACCTACTTTGCCGACTGAGATAATAATGTCAAGGACGGATTTAGCTAATATGGTAGGAACAGCTAAAGAGACCCTGGTAAGACTTTTACATGAATTTAAAGATCATAAACTTATTGAAACAACAGGAAAAAGTATTGTGATCATAAACCGCAAAGGAATTATACAGGAAGCCAATCTTATAGGACGAGATATGAAAAAATCTTAGCCTTGAAGAATTCTTGTTTTTGTTACCAATTGAGAATGCTCCGTGCTCACATTCGTTCTTTGAAATACTTGCCAATAATGAATGCTATGAGATGTAGATTGTAGTTATTCCTAAAGTCTACCACTGGTGGCCGCAAATAATGCGACTTCACCAGGTAGTAGTACTATTAAATATTGGCAGAGATCATGGAGGCTGCTGCCAACGTAATATTAGACTGAAATATTTTTATTTAAATTGATTGGAGTCAATTATCCAGTTGATTTTAGTCAACACTTTTTTACAAGATTCCCCTTTTGCTTTAACGTATTATCGTTGCTAAGTTTTTACTTGTCGTTTTGAGTGATGATTGAGAGGGAGGGCATGCACGCATTCTGGTTGAATACGTTGTTCATAACACAGAGGAGAACCAGGTATCAATTACCTTGATGTGACAATTAATACTTCAATTATTTGAGAAACATAAAAATTGCTGCCAATGATTAGCGCAACGGAAATCATAAAAGTAGCCAGCATCGTGTGTGGTATTGGCTTTACAATAGAAATTGGGTCGCTGGCTTTGAACGCATTTTTCACAGGCCCAATAATGTAAAAGATGTTGACAATAGAGCCGATAATAAGGAAAACGGCCGATGCATAATAGTGAGAGTTCCATTCTTCAATAAGCATCAGATCTTTACTGTAATAACCAGCTAAAAATGGAAATCCTGTTATTGATAGCCCGCAAATTGCAACAACTAAGGCAACAAGGCGTGTTTGAGGCATAATCGGTGCGATTGCTTTTATGGATGTTGTCCGATAAATACTATTGTAAAAACCCGCGACGTAAAACAAGCATGATTTTGCAATTGCATGTGTCACAATATGAAGCATGGCGGCCGTGATGCCAGTTTGAGAGCCAATCAGAATTGCCAAAATAATATAAGCGAGCTGACCTACTGTTGAAAAAGCAAACCTTTGTTTGAGATCATCTGATCTTAAGGCTCGATAAGCAGTGTAGATGGCTGTCAGGCCACACAAGTAAGTAAGCCAACCACCTGTTAGAAAATTAATTGTTAGATCATGGATATAGTCTAATCCAAATACGTAAATCGCTATTTTAATCAAGGCGATAGAACCTGTTTTAACTGTTCCTACACTGTGAATTAATCCACTTACCGGTGCCGGTGCAGTCTTCGTATCAGGAAGCCATGAATGAAATGGGATAACACAATTTTTCGAAATCCCAATTACGAACATAGCCAGCAATATTCCGCCCAACGTCAGATCAATATGATTTTGTGCGAAAGTATTTCCCGCACCAAACGAGACCATTCCGAGTAGGTTTTGTGTAATTAACAAAGCAGGCAGAAAAATCAGGAATGAAGGAAGTAAGGTTTGCCCTAGAAATTTGTGACCAGACTTTATCGCAACCTTATTGCCTCTTAGTGTTATCAAAGGATATGACAATGGTATTCCAATTACATAGAATATAAACAGTGTCATCAAATTCCCTGCGCAAGCATTTAGAATAACAATTGTTAATAAGGAATTGAGATAAACAAAGAATTGGGTTTTCTTTTCCTGAAAATGGTACTTGGTAAATTCGAAACTATACACAATGGAAATGAACCAGGTGCAACTTATCAAAGAAAGAAATATGCAAGAGTATTTATCAACCAATATCACAAAACCTAATGATGGTATTGAATAACTTAGGTTTACATCAACCTTAAAAGAAGCATAGATTGCTATAAGAGAGATAAGCAGGGAAATGAGGTAAAAGAGATCTCGATAGTCTTTTTTGAAGGGCAAAAAAACAAGAGCAAGTATGGGGGCAAAAAGAACGACTATAAAGTATAGCATAGTTATGATCAAAAAACCAAAACTAAAAAACGTCGGGGATGAACTGCATGAGATGAATCAATGTGTTCATTGATCTTAGTCAATAACGTTTGTCTGCAAGCACTGGTAAGACACTAAATATCAAGTTCTTTGCAATGATGAACAGGGTTATAGGTCATTTTATGGTCAGTGTGCATATTAATTCCATTCATTGACAATATATTGAATATGGATTAGTTTTAATTTAAACGACAATGAGGATGCTCAGGCGAAATAGCAACGGAGAATCTGTGTAAAATATTTTATCATAGTGGATGGATAGTAAAGACAACTGTGTTAGACTATATCGCCGTATCCAGATTTCGATTTCAGATTTGCAGATTCTCCAATCCACAAAAGCCATTCGAACCTTTCAGCACGAAGTTGAGCATACTTAACAGAATAGCGAAGATAAACCAGCACTGTCTTGCAAGAAAGGTTATTTTGGCTGCAGTCATATACATGTTAGCATTAGTGATGATGAAGCAAGA
>DATCRE010000529.1:0-3286 GCA_036569145.1 Cyclobacteriaceae bacterium | reverse complement strand
GAGGAAGTTATTACTCGCGCCAAACAAATTATAGCAGATGCTAATCGATTAAAAGAGTTTGCCAAGGCATTGAAACATGAAATATCAGGTGAGTTAAAACTTGCTGTTATTCCAACGCTGGCCCCTTACCTATTACCCTTGTTTATAAAATCATTTGTAGAGAATCATCCTTTGCTTAAAATCAATATTCGGGAGCTTGTTACTAACGACATGATTGATTCATTGAAAAGCGGCGATGTCGATATTGGCTTACTAGCAACACCTCTGCATGACGATAAGCTTGAAGAACGGCCTGTCTTCTATGAGGAGTTCTTTGCTTATGCAGCAACTGATGAGAAGATGGCAAGGAAAAGATTTTTACTCCCAAAGGACATTGATCTAAGCAAACTCTGGTTATTGGAAGAAGGGCACTGCCTTCGAAATCAGGTATTCAACTTATGTGAATTGAAGAAAAAAGATTTTGAAAGCGACCGCGTTCATTATGAAGCGGGAAGTATTGAGACACTTAAAAACCTGGTGGATCATCACAAGGGCATTACCATATTACCACATTTAGCAACTCTTGACCTCAGCAAGAAACAAAGAATGAAAATACGAGAGTTTGCTCATCCAAAACCGGTGCGCGAAATAAGCCTGGTAGTGAACAAAAATTTTCACAGGGTGAGTATACTCAACGCTCTTCAGAAGGAAATTGAAAACAACTTACCTCCTTCTATTTCCAAAATTCAAAAGAAACGAGTTCTTGATATTTAGATAAGCGATGTGGTACCTGTTAGATTCGAACTCACGACCCTTATCTTGTCGAGGTAGTGCTCTAAACCTACTGAGCCAAGGACCCGTTTTGTATGAGATAATAATTTCAGGGGCGATAGATGCTTTTCAGAACATCAGCAGAGCCATCAATTGTAGGAATCTTTAGCTGCAAAATAGTAGCCACTAAAGGATAGATATGAATATTCCTAAAGGGTGGCAGTACTATGCCTTGTTTTATATTGGGGCCCGTAGCATAAAAAATTCCACTCATATCTTTAACTACATCGGGATCATAACCATGAACGCCCCAGCGTGAGCCTGGCTTCATAGTAGCTTTTATTTTTTCACGACCCTTTAATGTTATCTCTTTGCCTGGTTCCGCGGTAATAAATATATCGCCAGAGCGTGAGTTCTGATAATGCCATCGTGAAGGAAAATCCTGCGAACGATAAACTGTAATAGAAGAAGGATGTGCTGTCAGTACCTTAACTAATGAATCTATTTTTGTTTTCTTCTTTACATAAAGATGAGCATGTGTTCCATTATTAATGATGGTAATACTGGTATCCTTTACATCCATTATTTCATCCAGAAATATATACGTGTCAGGCTTATATGTCAGCTCTTGCATACCATGATCTGAGACAACTATTAAATTTACCGGTAGGTTAACATCTTTCTTCAATCCATTCATTAAGTCACCCAATAGCTTGTCCGCTTCTTTCAATTTATCTTTTAACTCATCAGATCCCGGACCAAAGGCATGACCAGCATCATCAATTAATGAAAAATATAGCGTGATAAAATGAGGCCTCTCAGCTTCAGACATCTTTAACCATTGCAGAACCTGGGCTACCCGATTAACATTGGCAACTGTATCGGTATAATGAAAATAATAATCAGGATAATGATCATCGATGGGTGCTTCAGAGCCAACCCAAAAATATGAAGCCGACTTCAGGCCTTGCTGCTGTGCCAATCGCCACAATGGTGTTCCTCCATAATAATAAGAATCAACCGCACAGTTTTTATTTGCCATGGTAAACTTTTCATTACGATGAGTATCGTAAAATGAATTATCTACTAGCCCATGATCGCCAGGATAAAGACCTGTTACAATGCTGTAATGATTGGGAAATGTTTTACTAGGAAAGCAGGGAATTAAAGCTTCCGCATAAGAACCACTTTTAGTTAAAGCTGAAAAGTTTGCAAGATTATATTTAGTAACGTAATCATAGCGGAAGCCATCAAACGAAACGAGTATAACGTAAGGTATATCTTTTTTCTGACTGAATGCCGTAATGCATGCAGACAATATTAACAGCAAACAACTTAAAACTTTATTCATACTAAACTTACAATCACTTTCAAATTAATGAATCGTAACCTCAAAGTTAAAATTACGCAGACAAAATATCATTATGTTATCGTTAAGTGATTAAAGCTATTGGGTTATTGTCCTTTTAATCTAGTCATTAAGCTTTTAAATTTAAGACATAACAAGCAAGAAAAATGGTAGCTGAAGTACACTATTGGATTGAACAACTGGCACTATTGCCACACCCTGAAGGCGGGTATTACAAAGAGACGTATCGTTCGCGAGAAGAGATTAATTCAGAATTGTTACCAAAACGATTTAGTGGATCAAGGAATTTTTCTACTGCTATATATTTTCTATTGCCATCAGAAGGTCGTTCATTATTTCACCGAATCAAGTCCGACGAACTCTGGCATTTTCATAAGGGAAGCTCATTGTTTATTTATGTATTATCTGATAGCGGAATTAAAATTCATGTACTGGGAGATAATCCTGTTAAAGGTGAATCATTACAAGTTGTTATTCCTGCTAATACTTGGTTTGGTGCTAAGGTGAATGAATCTGACAGTTATACATTAGCAGGTTGTACCGTAGCTCCCGGATTTGATTTTAATGATTTTGAATTAGCCAGCAGAGATGAATTGCTTAATGAGTTTCCAGCGCTTAAAGAAGTTATTATTCAGCTAACAAAAGAGTAATGAGCAAAATATGCAGATAAAAAAAGCGCTCCGGTTTCGGAGCGCTTTTTAATATTTATGGTTGCTTGGTTGCTGCCTTTTTCTGTTCCATCTTTTTCAAGATTTCAAGATTGGTGGCTGCATCTTTGTCTGCAGGATTTAAAGCAATTATCTTCTCATAGAATGATTTTGTCTTAGCAATGTCGTGTTCAATGTTGTATGAATACGATGCGAGATAACTATATGCTTGTAATAAGTCAGCTTTGTTTCTGTCAGGTTTAGGCTCACCAAGTTCAATGACTTTCTCAAAATATGGTTTAGCTAATCCTGCCTTTTGTTCTGGGTCTTGAATCGCTTTTACCTTGGCTTCCATTACATATCCAATTGGCATAGCTGGTTGTAACTTTATCAATCGGCTAAACATTGTGTCAGCCTCTACCAATTGATTGTTTGCTAAATATGCTTTCCCAATCGTGTAATGATCAATAGACATAGGTTGAGATCTTTTCGACATCAACTTCGTGAGGGTCTTTATAGC
>DATCRE010000528.1:0-4277 GCA_036569145.1 Cyclobacteriaceae bacterium | reverse complement strand
TTCATCTAATCGTTTAATGTATTTGTTGTTGTAGTAACCGGTATGACCACCTGCGCCAATTGTATATTTTACAACTACAGGAAGCTGACTTGCTTTAAAAGCTTCAATATCGAGAATGGATGCAGGGAGTCGTGGATCGTTGGTTTCAAATTCATCTACCAGATTTTGTGTTGGTAAGTTGTAGCTGTTTCCATCGGAATAGATAGGCCCTTCATATCCTCTTATGCCATGAAAGCCGACAGCAGCAAATCCTTCAAGACAAACAAAGCAACCGTAACTACCACCTTCAACACCTACATACTGGATATCAAAAACAGTTTCAGGACTGCTTTCATTAACAACTCTGAACAACGTGCTGAAATCATTAAACAAACTGTACGTGCCACTGTTGATTACTTTGTCCAAAGTAGCGGCAGCTTCATCAAATTTGTTTTGATACAGATAAACTTTACCTAGTAAAGCGAGTGCTGCACCTTTTGTGATTCTTCCTTTGTCAGGTGTAGTCCAGTCTAATGAATCAGAAGCGAAGGTTAGATCTTTTTCAATTTGAGCATAAACGTCTGCTGCTGGTATTCTTTTTTGTGATGATACGGCTGCAGGATCTAATCGTTTATCAAGAATTAATGGAACGTCACCAAAAAACTTAACAAGCTCAAAATAGTAGTAAGCACGAAGAAAGGCAGCCTGACCAAATATTTTACCTTTTCCTTCAAACTCCAGTTTGTCTTTAAACTCATACATGTAGTTTACACGCGAGATGCCGGCATACATATATCTCCAAAGACTTCTTAGCTCAGCATTAACGCCACCGTGAGTCATAGCATCAATCTGATGAAGCCCTTCAGTATCTGTTACACTTTCTCCACCTGCAATTGAATTATCAGAAGCAATTTCTCCAATCCACATATCAAGATAAGAAGTTTGCATTAAGTCGTATGCTCCTGTTAATGCCCTGTTGTAATCATTGGCATCAACAAAAAAGTTATCGGCATCTTGCGTGTATAAGGGACTGATGTCGGTGTACTTGTCACAGCTGCTGGTTGCACAGATGCATCCTGCCAGTAAGAATATTGTTTTATATATTTTTTTCATGACTTAGAAGTTTAGATTTAGCCCAACCATATAAGTTCTGGCTTGAGGATAGAAACCATAATCAATACCGGTACTCAGTGGACTTGATGCTGCCATATCAGGATCGTATCCTTTGTATTTAGTAATGGTTAATAAGTTGTTGGCAGCGATGTAAACTCTTAATTTTTTACCACCTATTTTGTCGATGATCGAAGAAGGCAAAGAATAACCTAACTGAATATTTTTTAATCGGATGAATGAGCCGTCTTCAATATAGTAGCTCGATAACACGCCGTTTGTATTAGCGGCTGTTGTTAATCTTGGATTTGAGTTGGTAGAGCCTTCGCCTGTCCAACGACCTAATGTATAATTAAGTTGATTCGCTAATGGAAGCTGACGTTCGTAATTACGAAGAATGTCATTGCCATACGATGCATAGAATGTTGCAGCAAAATCAATTCCTTTATAATCAAGTCCAAGGTTAAGACCCATGATGGCTTTTGGAATGGGTGATCCAATTTTTGTTTTATCACTATTATCACCAAAACTAATGCTGCCATTCTTGCTGATGTCAACATATCTCAGGTCGCCAGGTTTTGCTCCCGCTTGTGTAACACCACGCTCAGCAATCTCTGCTTCTGATTGATATACACCATCTGTCTTATATCCATAGAAATACCCCAGCGGATAACCAACCTGCATACGCGAAGCATAACCACCACCTACACCAAAATTTCCACCCGATAGAAAATCTACACCTGCAGGAAGACTGATAACTTTGTTTTTAATGGTGGTGATGTTATAACCAATGTTAAAATGTAAATCATTGCCGATAGTGCTTCGGTAGTTAATCAGAAATTCAAATCCCTGGTTTCTAACCGTCCCTGCATTTATTGTTGGAGGCGATCCGCCTGCGCCATATGCGCCTGTGAGCGCAGAGATGTCAGGTGAGAAGAGAAGACCAGTTGTAGTTTTGTTGTAGTAATCTGCAGTAATCGAGACTTTATCATTCAGCATATTCAGATCAAAACCAATGTCAGCTTGCTTGGTTGTTTCCCATTTAAGATTAGGGTTACTGATTTTTGAAATAGCAACGCCGTTAACCAACACATCATTGAAAGGATATACACCTTCGCCATTAAGTAATCCGCGATACGTGAAATCACCAATCTTATCATTACCTGTTACACCATAGCTTCCTCTGAGTTTAAGAAACTGCACCATGTTTTGTTGAAAGAATGATTCTTCCGAAATAATCCATGCAGCAGAGGCTGAAGGGAAATAACCGAACCGGTTGTTCTTTCCAAATCTTGATGATGCATCTCTTCTTATGATGGCCGATAATAAATACTTGCTCTTGTAAGCATACTCAGCGCGTAAGAAATAAGATTGTAGTCTGCTGCGTCCTTGCCAGGCCGAAGTGTTGTTAAGATAGTTGCTGCCTTCGATAGCTGATAAGTCGGCAAAATTATTAGAGTTGTAAGGAATGTTGTAACCAGTACCAGAGATATTAGAATTTCTTGTTCCGAACAATGAAGTTCCCAATGTTCCTTTTACTTTGTGATTATCACCTAGATTTTTGTTGTAGTTTAAAAATGCTTCAGCATTGTAATTGAAATAGGTTGTGCGATTTTGTGTGAAGCTATTGGTTCTCGGAATTTTTACACCGGTAGCTATTTCTACCATAGCAGGATCGAGGTTAGCATTAATAGCTGTATTCTGTGCTTTACCAGATCCGTAATAAACCAACGGATTGAAAGTTTTATCATCAACCAATGCATAGTTATAACCTAAGCGACCGGTAACATCAAAGTTGCTATTGATTTTATAGTTGATCTCTTCCTTGCCAACCAGTTTGTTCACATTAGTCAGGTTGAAAGTATTAGCAATTTGTGCTAATGGATTAATAACTTCAGTTACATCTTCAAGATATGTGTAGCTGCCATCGGCATTTCTTGGTACTGCTACAGGTGATGCATTTATAGTATTGAACAGAACAGATGAAATACCATTTTCAGGCAATGTCTTTCTGCGTTCATTCGTAAAAAGAAAAACATTTTGTAAGGTTAAATTCTTCGCTAAATCAGTGTTGAAATTTATGCGTGCATTGTATCGCTTGTAACTTGATTTACTTCCGCCAACAATTCCATCCTGATTCATGTATGAACCGCCAATAGAATAATTGCTCTTGTCAGAGCCACCTGTCATGGTAAGATTATAGTTTTGAATAGGTGCTTTTTGAAATACTTCTTTTTGCCAGTCTGTTCCTTTGCCGAGGTTGGGATTGTTAAACGGAGGAGTTTGTCCACCGGAAGCATAAGCCTCATTTTTTAAAACAGCAAATTGAGTAGCGTTTAGAAGATTAAGTCTCTTTGTTGTTTCCTGGCTTCCATAGTAGCCATTAAAATCAATGGATGGTTTGCTGTTTCTCTTGCCTAGTTTGGTAGTGATAATAATAACACCATTGGCAGCTTGCACGCCGTAGATACCAGCCGTTGCATCTTTCAATACATTTATCGATTCAATATCAGATGGGTTTAAAGCACTTAAACCATCTGTTGAGTAAACTACGCCATCAACAAGTACAAGGGGATTATTGTCGCCATTGGTTGTGAATCCTCTGATTCTAATATTAAGAGCGCCTCCAGGCGAGCCTGATGTTGAGTTAATCTGAACACCGGCGACTTTACCTTGTAATGATTGTTCAATACGTGTTGGGTTAATGCTTGTCAGCTCTTTGCCAGTAACAGCAGAGACAGATCCTGTTAATTCCTTAACAGTAGTTGTACCATAACCAATCACAACAACCTCCTGAAGTGAAGTTGCATCTAGTTGTAGTTTTACATTTACTGTAGTCTTGCCAGCAACGGCTACCTCCTGAGAAGCGTAGCCGATAAAGCTGAATACCAGAGAACCATCAGCCGGAACATTTTCCAGCTTATACTCGCCATTTGCGTCGACAACTGTTCCTCGCGTTGTTCCTTTAATAAGGACATTCACACCGGGCAATGCCTGATCGTTTTCGTCCGTTACGCGACCCTGCACCAGGCTTTGAGCGTAACTGTCCGCGGACAGCATCATGAAGAATGCCAGTAGTTTTGTTTTCATTCGTCGTTTGGGTTTAGTTTAACATCTATTACAATCAGGTGTTGGGCTTGGAACCCGAAATCGATTGCTTTAGTGTTACAAACGTGGGGAGAACCGGC
>DATCRE010000527.1:0-2512 GCA_036569145.1 Cyclobacteriaceae bacterium | reverse complement strand
TCTTGAAGAAAGCCAGACAAACCCGCGGCCCGTGTAGTGCCATAACTTTCACCTGTAAGAAATTTAGGTGAGCTCCAACGTTCAAATTTTGTGGTGAGATTATAGATTACTTCACCTACTGAATTAATGTCTTCCTGATAGCCCGTAAACTCTTTTTTATCAACGCCATCTTCCGGGCGACTATAACCTGTCATAACAGGATCAATAAAAACAAGATCGGTCTCTGTTAACCAGGTAAGATCATTATCAATAACAGTGTACGGAGGTTTCGTAGCACCGCCAAAATCAGTCATGACAATTCGTTTGGGGCCAATGGCACCCATGTGAAGCCACACTGACGATGAACCTGGTCCACCATTAAAACAAAACGTTAAAGGTCTTTTGGAAGGATCGCCAGTACCATCAAGTGAGTATGCTACGAAAAATACTTTTGCTCTTGGCTTTGTATTCTCCTCGCGTAAAACAAGATAGCCGGTGGTAGCTGTATAACTCAATTGCTTGCCATCAACTGTTATTTTATGTTGGGTTTTAACAAGCACAGGATCAGTCTTGTCCCAGGTTTTTGAATCGCTTTTATCTTTTTCCTGTGCAAGTGGAGAGTAGACAATTGTCACAAGGAGCAGAATGGATAGTATAAAATTTCTCATGCCTTTTAGGTTAATACGTGATGTCAAAGTAATGCTAGTTGCCAAGTTAGACAAGCATTATTTTTTTAAATGTTGAAAGAAAAAATATACGAAGACTGGAATGCGTATTAACTCATAGGCAGGAGCTAATCACATAAGAGAATGAAATTCTTATCGGCTTTTTATTTCGCGCATTGCCTGTGTAAAGGCTTTTGTAATTGAGGCTGAATGATTATGCTTCTGATTTCGCACAACCCATTTGCCATTAACAAGCGTGCCCAGAGCCATACTGGCATCAGCTGAATAGATAATGGTGCTTAACACATTAGGCATTGAAGTAAATGAAAGTAAGGGCGATTTTGAATTTATGACGTAAGCATCTAACGGTTGATTAATCGCAAAATGATTTTCAGTAGCTACACCCATAGCCACACGACCATTACTAACTTCAGCGTTAATCATATAACGGGCTCCTTCACCTTCAAAAGTATTGCGTTGATGAGTCACTAGTCGTTGACGATAATCAATCATTCTGAATTCTTCTAATGGGCTCAGACCTATATGACTATCAGTACCAATACACCAATTACCTTTCTGCTGTACATACTCTCTCATTCTAAAAATTCCATCGCCAAGATTACCTTCTGTTGAAGGACATAATACGACAGTTGCTTTTGAAGAAGCTAATCCGCTTAATTCATGATCATTCAGATGAGTGGCGTGAACCAAATGAAATCGTTGATCTACCGGAAGATTTTCGAGCAGCCATTCAACAGGCCGTTTCTTTAAAGACTGAACGCAATTGTCAACTTCTTTTAATTGCTCAGCTATATGAAGGTGAAAGGGTAAATCTTTCGGGCCTTTATTAAAAGTTTCAATAATATCAGTCGGATTTACTGCGCGTAGAGAGTGAACGCTAAATGCAAGCTTAGCATGTGGTTGATCTTTGACAACTCTAGCAGAGGCATCCAGCAATTCGAAATAATCATCAACTTTTTTTGAAATAAATCTTCGCTGTCTTGGCTGTGGTTCCAGATCAAAGCCACCTTTCTGATAGAAGACCGGTATTAATGTAATCTTTATGCCTGCATCATTCGCTGCTGCCACCATGCGCTCACCCATTTCAGCAAGATTATTGTAAGGCTTTCCATCTTTGTCGTGATGTAAGTAATGGAACTCCGCTACATGCGTATAGCCATGTCTTAGCATCTCTGCATACAGCATAGCAGCAATAGCCTGCGCCTGATCTGGATCTACTGTTAAAGCACATTGATACATAGCTTCGCGCCAGGTCCAGAAATCATCATACGTGCCGGGCTGATGTTTTTCGGCTAAGCCCGCCATGGCATATTGAAAAGCATGCGAATGAGCATTCTGAAAACCGGGCAGAGCATAACCATCCACATATTCAATGGCTATTGCCTCTGTTGGCTTCTGGTCTGATACGTATTGAATTATTCCGTGTTCATCAATGCCAACATACGCTGGTGAAACCCAATTCTCCTGCTGCAAAAGAGCATTGAAATGAAAATATTTTAAACTGTGTGTAGATGCTGACATTATGTTCTCGATTACTGCAACTCCTTTATTAGTGCATTAAAAGTTTTTTGAAGCAGCGATCGCATGTGATTAGCTCGTGCTTCATCATACCGTGTTTCGGTATCATCCATATAATGAACTTTGCACATTTCGAGTTGCAGGGCATGCTGTTGTTGTGAAGGCCTTCCAAAAGTTCTTGTTATTGCTCCTCCTTTAAATGGATGGTTATGATTCACATGGTAAACATCTGAGTCGAGATTTTTCAATGTAGTTTCAACAAGTGCTTTTGATGCTGCTGTTTCATCTGCATCACCCAATATAAGATCGGGGAACTTACCTTGTTGTAT
>DATCRE010000526.1:0-22982 GCA_036569145.1 Cyclobacteriaceae bacterium | reverse complement strand
GCAAAGATCAAATCGAAAACAACCTATCACAAGGTAATTAATGATCTTGCCTCTCTAAATTATTTCAAGTACACACCGTCTTTTCATCCAGGAAAAGCAAGTCAGTTTCTCATTCTTTAGCACGGATTTTCTTAGTCTAATCATTGAGCGAGTCGAATTTTGATATTTCATAATTCGGTTCGCTTTTTGTATGTTTGATATAACAAGGGATTGTCGATCCGTTTTGAATTTTGAATTACGTTCACCAGATCGTAACCAAGATTTTGAAAAGCAAATAAGAAATTGAGAGCGAGGCTGTTGTCCGATGAAAATCACACCCTCCTCCTCTGCAACTAAAAATGAAGAAGCTCCCTTGGGGAGCTTTTTTATTTTATGACACTCTCGGCCGATATCGTAAAACTCGGAATAGGTTTAACATCGTGTTTCCATTCTTCGATGATTTCTAGGTTCATGTGTGTATACCTCTTTTCAGGACAAGACATAATGTATTTCGTATAAGCAGACGCTTTGCGAGTTGGTAATTCTGTTCAATATGATTCCAATCATAACGCTCATAAAAAGGAAAGTAACAGCTTTGATTATCATTCAAATTAAAGCAAACTACTATGATCATTACAGATGAACAACTGGATATGGCGGATGCAACGGTGGCCGACATCGCCCTTTCATTTCCGCAAGCCCTTGAAATTTTAAATCGTTATAATCTTGATTATTGCTGTGGGGGCAAAAAACTATTTACTAAAGTCTGCGAAAAAGCAGGATTGAATCCCGAATCTGTATGGGAAGAAATTCTGTTGGCGAGAATTCATGTTGGTCCTGACAATTACATGCGCTTCGATACCTGGGAGGCTCCTTTGTTAATTGACTTCATTGTTCAACACCATCACCATTATGTTCGCGATGCCATTCCACAGATTCTGGCATTGCTCGATAAAGTATGCAATGCACACGGCAACGATAGTCCATTCCTTTTAACAGTAAAAGAAAATTTTAACAAGCTGGCTGTCGAACTCCTTAACCATCTGCCCAAGGAAGAAGAAGTATTGTTTCCTGCTATTCGAAAAATATTTCACAATGGCACTTCTCAATTAGAATCAAACATTAGTAAAAGTCATCTTAAATCTCCAATCGTAATAATGGAGGATGAACATGAAATAGCAGGACAGCTTATTAAATCTATTCGTGCTTTGACCAGCAATTATACGCCACCAACTTTTGCATGTCCTACTTTCAAGCTCATTTACATCATGTTGAGTCAGTTCGATAAAGATCTCATGCAACACGTACATCTTGAAAATAATATTTTGTTTCCTAAAGTGCTTGGCGTTTACAATCACTATTAAAACGTTACGGCTTTGGAATTAAATCAGCAGATACTTAGTGACCTCGTGGTATACATGAAGTATGCCAGGTACTTGCCCGAGCTAAGACGCAGAGAAACATGGACGGAAATCTGTGCCCGTTATGAGCACATGATGATAGAGAAATATCCAGCATTAAACACTTTAATAACAATCTTCTTATCAAAGCTACCATCTGCACTTGCATCAAAGTCTGTAAGTTTCTCCAGGTAGTTATACAAACGCGGATTCATACCAGCAGAAAATATGATGGACGAATTAGTAAGTTCGCTATTAGCATATCCACGCAACGCGGCCAAAGCATCAGAAGAATCAGGAATAACAATACCATCTTTAGCGTGATTATCTTTATCCACCTTCGTCATGATATTAACATCGATGGAACCTGGAACAATTTTGTTACGGAGGTCTTGCTCCAGTTTAGATTTTTCTGATCCAACAGCACCCATCATCTTGCCATACAATTGACGCAACTCACTTTTTGTAGGCAGCATCTCCATGTACTTTGATATCTCAGATCCTGGCTCAAATGCAGAAGCTCTTAGTTTTTCCAATTGCTCTTGTACAATTCTATTCACCAGGTTCAGATAATCTGTAATTCTCTTCGCACGATAATCTTCTTGCTTCATTGTTATGGGCACATACGTTTCATTGCGTTCTCTATAATAATGCAAACGCATCATTTCAATTAATTTATCTTCAATAATAGAAATGGTGGAAGCAATGCCATAGCGTGCAACTTTAACAGGCGAGTCAATAGTAAACGCCAAACCCATAACAGGGATATGAAACTGATGAACTGAATTCATAGAATAATTTGTAAAAAAATAATTAACGGGGAGGAGTTGTAACGTTGAAAAGTTATGGTGCTTGCCTGACAAGATTGATTTTATGTTGAAATACACCCGCGATGCTTTGCGCACGTAACTTAATTTCATCAGCCCTTTCGCCGCTGAAATTCTCATCTACAGTTTCTGTAAACAACTTCAACCATGCAGTAAAATGTTTTTCGTCAATTGGAAGATTCACATGTTTCTGAAAAGGATTACCGCTATAGCTTTGTTCCCCCAACATCATCGATGACCAGAAGCGGTACATAACAGGTAAATGTTTTTCCCAGTCAACGTGACTAAAGTGAGGTGCAAGCAATGGATCTGCCTGCACCTTCTCATAGAATTTGCCAACTAAACTTTCGATGTCTTTTCTGCTCGCAATATCGTTACCCATCTCTATATGAATTTTTCAATCTATTTGTTTGCTGAAGGAAGCAGAACCTGGTCAATCACATAGATGATGCCATTTGTTGTTGGTACCGCAGCAATAATGTTTGCCCCATTAACGGTTAACTTACCTTCGGTCTTTCCAAGTTTAACATTGCTGCCATTAACTTCGTTCAGACTCATACCATCATGAATCATGTTTTCCCGGATCACGCCAACGTATACGTGATACTCCAGGATGTCGCGTAGTTTTGCTTTGTTCTCAGGTTTAACAAGATCCTCTACAGTTCCTGCAGGAAGTTTCGCGAAGGCTTCGTCTGTTGGTGCAAATACAGTAAAGGGTCCGGCGTTCGAAAGCGCATCAACATATTCGGCGGCTTTCAATGCAGTAACAAGTGTTTTATGATCAGGTGATGAAACGGCAACTTGTACAATATTTTTCTGCGACTCATCATCTTTCACATTAGATTGTCCACCATCAATTGCTGCCTCGGCAACAGGCGTTGATGTTGTTTCTGTTTTCGTGTTTGATGAGCAAGCCATGCAAAGTAACAGAGCAAGAAGAGACAGGTTGTTTGTTTTCATATTCGTAGTTCTTTTGTTGAAGAAAAAGTGAAGGTCTTTTTTACGAAAGATCATGTTAACAATAGTAACCTGATATGACCATGATCATATTCACAACATGATCTTTGATAGGCTTATGAAAATTTAAAGGTCTTTCCGAGAAAATATTCGCATGGCCAACCATAGTGGTAAAGCAATCCATATCAATAGAATAGAAGTAGAAAAAATAACACCCATATTGCTACCGAAAAACTCCTTATAGAAAGCACCTGTATAACCCATCAACGCTGAAATATCTAACTGCAACAACATGATGATTCTGGCAAGGTCAACGGGATTAAATGCAATCAGGGTTAGTGTTACTTTTTCTAATGGGTAATCACTGAATGAATAAACTACCCACAAGAGAAGTCCATCATAAAGCAGAGAAAAATAAAACCAGAACAGTAATGCTATACCAATAGCTTTTGCTTTGTCGCGTGTGAGCACGGATGATAAAAATGCAAGTGAAACAAAAACCAACGTCAGTATTACACCTGTAAACAAGAGCGTGATGATGGTGGGGTCAGCTCCGAATAATAATGCTGGTATGCCTATACCAATAACATACGCACCACATAGTGAAACCGCTACCGAAATATATTCACTAAGAAAAACTGATTTTCTATTTACCGGTTGGGCCAGCATGAGTTCAATAAATTCATAAGAGTTAAAAAAATGTATCGTTGTGAACACAACACTTATCAATGGCACTACCATTAATACGACATTGAGCAGACTTAATACAACCTTTCCGGCATCTGAATCAATTTGAAACATAGCAAATGTGCTGACTAACAAGAAAGCTGTATACAAAATGATAAAGCGTGTACGCAGCAGATCGTAGAAAATATATTTAATAACACGTGTCATATTATTCAGCAATTGAGTCTAACAATTCTTTCTGTCTTATTAATGTTGCAATGGCTTTCGCCAGTCTTTTTTCATTGGTTTCTTCTTTAAGCGCATCGATACTGTCATTATATTGCAATTTTCCTTCGTAGATATAAACAACATCCGTTGTAAGTTCATCGAGGTCGTTAAGAACGTGTGAAGTGATAAGAAGTAATTTGCCTTTAGCTTTTTCACTGAGAATTTTCTCCTTTAATACTTCCACTGCCAGAGGATCAAGACCTGCCGTAGGTTCATCGAGAATCAAAACGGGTGCATTAAAAAGGAATGCCAATGCCGCACTCACTTTCTGACGTGTGCCGCCTGACAAGGAGTGCATCTTCTTATCATAAATTTTATAAAGCTTAAAAGATTCAATAAGATCCTCATCTATCTTTCCTTCGTGTGATCTGATGTTCTTCATCATGTCAATCAATTGACCAATGCTGATATTCTCGGGATATCGTCCGATCTGCGGCATGTATCCAATCTTCTCGCGATACTTCCAATTGTGAAATATGCTTTTCTTATCAAACAAAATTTTACCTGACGTCGGAACAACAAGACCAAGCAAACTTTTAATCAGTGTTGTTTTACCTGAGCCGTTTGGTCCAATCAACGCATAGCTTTTGGAAGTCTGAACGTCGAGATTAACGTTATCAAGTACTTGTAGTTTACCAAACTTTTTATTGAGATTAACGAACGAAATCATAAGGTTTCATTGAAGGTGAATCATCTTTTAAATTTTCAGGCGTAATGGCAGGAATTGCTTTCTCAGCACGATCCATCAGAAATACCAAAAAGCTGCGCCATAATAAAACAGCTGTTGGCATTTGCTCAACCATCATTCCATACATGCTTACAGGTCTGAAGGGCACATCGCCTATAGCATCTTTGTTCAGATCATAGCCATCGTATTTATCCCAGTAGTTGCTGTTGATCTTATTCAACACAAGACTTCCGTTGCTAACCACGTCAAACGTATTCGTGAAGAAGTTATTCTGTTGAAAGACATTATCATCACAACTGGCCTGAAGACGAATAGCATAACCATTGTTGCTAAAGGTATTTTTCTTAAACTCTATCCGGCTACTACCTTCCATAAAAATACCGACAGAGTTTTTTATGAATTTGTTTCCTGTAACAAAACTATCGCGAATATCTTTCAGGAGAAGACCATACGATGATGATCCCCAATTGTGTTCAAATGTGTTATCAATCATTTTTACTCCTTTGGTATACATCACTGCTACACCAGCACCATTGTTTACAAACGTGTTGTGGCGATATTCATCATTATGCGAAAACATAAAATGAAGACCATAACGCATGTTGTCTTCACTGTAATTGTTAGTGATTAGAGAATTAGTTACAAACTCAAAGTAGATGCCATCACGATGACCTTTGATGATATTACCGTGCACTGTGATGTGCGAGCACTTCCACATGTGAATGCCATTGGCGATCTGATGTTCAGCTTCTACATTGGCATGAAGCTGATTGTTTTCAATCCAGGATTGAGAAGTGTTAGCAAAATATATTCCGAAGAAAGTATTCTCAAAACGATTATTAACTACTTTAAGATTTTTACATTCTATTGCTTTAATAGCCGCAAGATCATTCATGCTGGCGATGCCTGTGTTGATAAATTTCAAGCCTTTAATAACAACATTGTTAGCGTGAATTGTGAGTATCTCGTATTTATTCTCACCATCCAGTATTGGAAAGTTTTCGCCTACAATGGAGATCGATCTTTCTAATACAATATTTCCTTCGCGATAGATGCCACTTTTAATAAGTAGCACATCACCGGGTTTGCTTAGCGCAATTCCTTCTTTAATTGTATGAATGGTTTCTGATGTTCCGATTGGAATAGTTTTCGCCAGCGAAATACTTTCAATCATTACACAAACCATCAGAAGAAGTATATTTTTCATGTTGGCGGCATTAAAACTATTTCGCAATCTCATTTGAATTGAGTTACCAGTTCGCCCCAGGTGAGAATAACACCATTCCACTCTGCATTATATTTTTCCAGATCTTCTTTCTTTTCGAAAGCCGATACGTTACCATTCATTGGACTTTTAATCTTGTCTGATTTACTATAGAATAATTGTTTAGCGTTAAGAAGCTTTCCAGGGTTAGCATAGTCTTCAACAAGCCAGAAGGCAATATTTTCTTCAGACTCATAACCAGTGTTACTGAAGTTTATCATACAATTAACATCATCGAATTTGTAAACCTTACCTTTCTTGGTGACAATCTCTGCACCAAACTTATTATCGACAAGAGTCATCTTACACGTATGGCAAGCATCTTTACCCATCACCAATGGTTCGGGTTTGACTGAACAAGAGAGAATCAGAATGACAGGTATGAATAGGAAATATGTTTTCATGGTTGTCAACGAATTAATTTGAACGAATCACTTTTCGTGAGGCAAAGATTTCAGACATTAAAGCGACTATCGCCAGTGTACCTGCTGAAATAAAAATCCAACCACCAACATCCGGACCAGAGAACGCTGTAAAGTTTAAAAGTTGTTTTGTGCCAATTAACGGTGGTTGATATGACATGCCGGGAACAACAATTGGTGCTGTAGGACTAAGATTATGTCCATAGTCATATCCCCATAGATAAAAATCGACAAGCGCACCAATGCCGGCACTTAGTATCAATGCGATATAAATCGAAAGTAAAGCGCGCTTATTGATTAACGCTGCAAGCACGCCAACACCTATTATAAAAGCAACGATGTAAATCATGTAACCAAATTCAGGGAACATGCTTACTTCAATGTGCTTCATGCCGATGTAATGATTCAGAGCGCTGATGATTTTAACATCACCTGTCAGTGTATTGATCCAGATCTTCATCTCTAAACCTTCAGGATACTGTGGCGCCCACATCAGGATCTGCCAGAGTGGAACGAAGTAGGCAGATACCATCATCAATGCAGAGATGAGAATGAGCCATCGTGAAAGTTGATTGAGCTTTTTCATATAGTGATGCAGTTTCAAAATAACCCCGACCACACCAGTAGTCGGGGCATTCCACCTATAACCTATGAACCGGATTTATTTACCAGCACCGCTGGTCTGGTCATCCGGAATACCAGTTGAAAATTTCAAAGGTGTTTTTGCTCCAGGTGCAGACACTCTTAGGTAGCCAGACATTTCCTGATGCAGTGCAGAACAAAAGTCTGTGCAATAGAAAGGAACCACACCTACTTCTAATGGAACATATTTAAGTGTTTGTGTTTCTCCTGGCATGATTAGTATCTCTGCGTTCGTTGCTCCTTTGATCGCGAATCCGTGTGGCACATCCCAATCTTGTTCAAGATTTGTAACGTGGAAATATATTTCATCACCAACATTAACACCTTCAATATTATCTGGTGTGAGGTGTGAGCGAATGGCTGTCATATAAACATGAACTTCTTTGCCTTTTCTTTCTACACGTGCTTGTCCTTCACCTTTGGCGACATAAGGATTTTCATTTTCTTCAATTTTATAAATCTTGGTTGAGTTCGGTGACACAAGACTTGCCGGAATTGCTTCTGCATAATGTGGTTCACCTGTTGTTGGAAAGTCAAGCAACAATTTCATTTTCTCACCAGAGATATCATAAAGCTGTGCTGATTGTGTAAGCTCAGGGCCTGTTGGCAGATATCTGTCTTTCGTAATTTTGTTATACGCGATAACATATTTACCATGAGGTTTTGCTGTTGGACCACCCGGTACACTCAAGTGACCAATTGAATAATAGGTTGGAACACGGTCAATGATCTCAAGTGTTTTAACATTCCATTTTACAATTTCAGATGATACGAAAAATGAAGTGTAAGCATTTCCTTTTTCATCAAACTCGGTATGCAATGGGCCGAGTCCTGGTTTTTTAACTTCGCCGTGCAGTGCAGATTCATATTTAATTACGGGTATGCCATTGAAATCACCTTCGAATTCTTTGTTGCTAATGGCATTCTGAATTTTTGAGAATGAGAACACGGGCATCATAGCAGCAAGTTTTCCACTGCCAACAATGTATTCGCCACTTGGGTCTACATCGCATCCATGAGGAGATTTAGGACAAGGGATGAAATAAACAACGCCAGGTAATTTTTCTATATCCAACACATTCACTTCACTCTCCATCGTTGATGTAGCTGAATGAGTTTTCTCACTGTAAACATTGTGCGCATATTTTACTTTTTCCACTCTGCCTTTTCCCTGCGCCAGATATTCTTCAGCTTTCTTCCAGTTCACCGCCATGATAAAGTCTTTATCTTTTTGTGATGCGTTTACTTCCAGCAGTGTGTAAGCCTGTTCAGTATTATAACATGAAAAGAAAAACCATCCATGTGATGGGCCTTTACCTGCACGACTCAAGTCGAAATTAAAGCCAGGAGTTCTTAATTGAAATGCGATATTCATGTGACCTGTTGCAGGATCAATTTTCACGAAGCTGATAGAACCTTTAAAATTTTCTTTGTAAGAATTGATAGGCACATCTTTATTTCCCATAGGTACACTGAAACGTGTTCCTGCTACAAGGTATTCTGTATTTTCAGTGATAAAAGGTGATGAGTGATTGCCACCACTATTTGGTATTTCAAGTATCTCTTCCGTTCTGAACGATTTGAAACTTACTCTGGCTACGCGAGGTGTATTATTTCCGTTAGCAAAAATCCAGCGACCATCATGTTCACCTTTTGTTGTTGACAATGCAATGTGATGTAAATCATCCCATGGCACCTGACCATGTGATGTGTTTAACAACGGTTTTGTTTCTTCGCTGAAACCATAACCGCTCTCTGGTGTTTGGGAGAATACCGGGATGATTCTGAATAATCTACCAGATGGAATTCCATAAATGCCAATCTGTCCGTTGAATCCACCCGATACTACATTATAAAACTCATCGTACTTACCAGGTGCAACATATACTTTTGAAGCAGCATCGCCTGTAGTAACTTCAGCCGGACCTTTTGGTTTACATTGATAGAGTATCACAGACACAGCACCAACAAGAAGTGCGATGGCTAGTCTATTAAGTGTTTTCATATAATTGATAGTTGTATTAATTGTGAATTATTTTTCGCCGTCGTTGCTACGCATGAATTCCAGGATATCACGGGCATCGCCGATAGAGACATTTTGATTTGGCATGCGTGTCAAGCAGAGTTCAAGAAGTTTTTGCGCTTCCGGATCTTTATCAAGCATTACATCAGTATTAGTAATCATATTCATAATCCATTCAGGTTGTCTGCGTTTGGTTACACCTGTCCAGCCTGGTCCTACTACACGTTGATCGGATAACTTATGACACGCCTGACATTTCATTTCATAGATAGCTTTTCCTCTTCCTACCCGCTCTTGTTCAAGAGGTGTATTGAGTGTGACATTTGTTACCTGCCCAAGACCTTTAGCAGGATTAGAGTTTTGAGCAACAGCGTTGGTGTTTGCCTCATTTCCTTCATAAGGCTCTGTCATTTCTTGTTTAGGTTTATCGGGAGCACAGGCAACCAACAAACTCATGACTATAAATGGAATTGGCTTTTTCATGATGTGTATTGAATTTTAAATGATATAGTTTACAGGGTGATTTGTAATACTAAAGTAGACCTAAGGCAAGACCGGCATTATGACTTCAGTCACATCAGGATTGTGATCTTCGTCATCTTTTGCGTGAATAGCCTGTCTTCATAAAAGATACTTTGTCTTAACAGGACGAAATAAAATCACAACGTCACTTATAAAAACATTGCAGATTTCCATACCCGAAGTTACAATCGACTGTAGAAATTAAGTCTGATTTTTATAATTCACACTTAACTGTGATGGATGCGATTCGAAGTTTTTATCTAAATTTGGAAGGCTAAATACTGGCATCATTTTTCTTGTTCAATGTTTGTCGATAAGAAGCAGTTTGTTTTAGACCGTAACTTATTATCTCCATCAACTTTATTAATTGAATAAACTTAAAAAATGAAGAAGGATGTCGTAAGTACTAAATCATCAGTTCCCAAATCTCAATCAACTACAGAATCTTCCGATCAGACATTAAAACTAAGTGAAGAACGCTTCGAGAAAATGATCAGTGAGGTAGAGGACTACGCTATCATTCTTCTTGATCTGAAAGGACACATCATATCCTGGAATAAAGGTGCCGAGCGCATCAAGGGTTATGATTCTAATGAGATCATTGGAAAAAGTTTCAAAGTATTCTACTCGAAGGAAGACATAGAAAAAAGATTGCCTGATGAACTTATTCGAATTGCAAAGCAAAATGGCAAAGCTGTTTATGAAGGTTGGCGGATAAGAAAAGATGGCACCCAATTTTGGGGGAACATAACGTTGACAGCAATTCATAATGAAGAAGGAATAATTACGGGTTATTTAAAAGTCACCCGCGACCTCACCGAGAAAAAGAAAGCCGAAGATCAAGTTAAAGCACATGCTGAAGAGTTGGAAGATAAGAATAAAGCACTTGAAGCTTTAAACAATGAACTCTCTTCTTATGCCTACATCGTCAGTCACGATTTAAAGGAACCCGTGCGGAAAATCAGAATCTTTGCCGCCCGGCAAAAAGAATCTGGTAAATCGATGGAACAGCTCCTTGACTATTCTGACAAGATCGAACAAAGTGCGGTCAAGATGCAAAACTTAATGAACGACTTGCTTGCCTATTCTGAACTCTCAATGGAGAATAGTTTTAAAGACGTTGATCTAAACCAGGTTTTGCGCTCTGTAAAATACGACCTTGAAGTTTTAATAAGCGAAAAGCAGGCATCAGTTCATGCAAGTAAACTTCCCGTCATCAAAGGTATTACCCACCAGATACAACAATTGTTTCTTAACCTGATTTCCAATGCTTTGAAATTCAGCAAGCCAAATGAAAAGCCTGAGCTTAAAATTGTTTCAAGCGAAGTAGATGGTTCAACGTTATCGGAAGATTTGAAAAACAAAAATTACATGGAGGTTTGCTTCATCGACAATGGAATAGGATTTTCTCCTGAGCATTCTAAAAAGATCTTTGAAGTTTTTCAACGGTTGCATCCAAAAGAATCAACGGGTAGTGGAATTGGATTAGCCATTGTTAAAAAAGTTATGTTAAATCATTCTGGTTTTGTTTCTGCTGAAAGTGAACCGGGCAAAGGCACTACTTTTAAAATTTATTTTCCGAAATCTTAAAAGACCTGTGTGCTCATCGTGGCAACATCACGTTAGCCACAGCAAAATCAAAACGTTTCAATTTTTATTCAATGTATTGCTTTAACTGTCTATCTTAGCCTCTGGAATTTTATAAAATACTCTAGCTATGAATAGATTGATAATTGCTGTGATGTTGTTAATTGGTTTTTCATCTCAGGCACAAACGATGACCCAGGGAATTGCTACTATTGACACTAAAATATATTATGTGCTTACCATTAAACCAGCAACCGACGTTGATGCTTTTCTGGAACGCTTGAAAGAAAACTTTGGAACTTACAAAGAAGAAGGAGAGGTCATTAGATGGAAAGGCATTCGTAAAGAAGAGTTTACAAGAAACAAATTCACCATCGAGTTACGAAAAGTAAAAGAAGGAAACGACACCGTTGTTCAACTGAACTTCATCAACTATGCCGGCAAAGACATGCTCAAACCCAAAACGGAGATTCATCAAAAGATTGTTGATTATTTTAATACGAAGGTGTTGTAGTGCAAAAATTCCATGCATTATTTCACGATAACGTAAAAATATCGATCTAAACTGATTTGAAAATAACGAACAATATAAAACCCTTTTATGTCACAAAAAGCCTGGATGGTGCGTTCCGGAGGCAGCGGCTTCCTTATTGAAGAATTTATTGAACAGAAAATTGTTGCCATCGGCTGGAATGAGCTTGGTGAAATCCCATCAAATATTAATAATAGAGAACTAAAGGAATTATTTTTCAAAATATATCCTGAATCTAGTGATGGATATATTGCCCAAAGTTGTGGACAAATCTGGCGCTTCATCAATGAATTTAGCATAGGTGATACTGTAGTTACCTATGATCCAAGCTCTAGACTCTATTACATCGGTGAGATAATGTCGGAATATATTTACAACGACAAACTATCTTATAAACATTCAAGACTAGTAAGGTGGAATGATAATCCAATAGAACGCGATTCTCTTTCGGTTGATTCTAAAAATACATTAGGCTCCGTTCTTACGGTTTTTACAATTCCTGAATTTGTTATTAATGAATTGCGGAAAAACGCGACAGAAATTGATGATGAGACTATATTAGAACATCTTAAAGAAGTAGAAGAGCTTGACTTTTTAAAGTCGGATGTAATCTCTAAATCAACAGAATTCATTAAAGACTTAATCTCAAAACTCTCTTGGCAACAAACAGAACAATTAGTAGCCGGAATCCTTAATGGAATGGGATATAAAATTAGATTTACTTCTCGTGGCTCCGATTTAGGAAACGATATATTCGCATCTCCTGATGGATTAGGGTTAGTAGAACCTAGAATAAAAGTTGAGGTGAAGAAAAGAACGACTGATAAAATAGGCGCACCTGATATACGTAATTTTATTGGTGGTATGCGTGGAAGTGATAAAGGAATTTATGTTGCAACTACTGGATTCACAAAAGAGGCTCGTTATGAATCGGAAAGAGCTAATTTTCCAATTACTCTCGTTGACTCTGATTTATTAGTAGAGCTTATTATTGAAAATTATGAAGCGCTTACTCCCGAAACTAAAGCACTTATTCCACTTAGAAAAATCTATTGGCCAGTCTAAGTTTGATAATATATGTTTGATGAGATAACTGTTCAGAGACTTATGAATCTGTCAACTTATAATATGACATCTTTCTAAAACAAGAACACTAATTTTATTTCATCAACGCTAATTAAAGACGTTTATGGAATCAACTTTTGCAAAACTATCTCAAACACAACTTACCCTCCACCTCATCACCGAAGAACTAAAATCCCGCAAGTTCTTCAATGGCCTTCTTGATCTTGGTCTTGATAACTGCCCTTACCAACCCAATCTTGATAAACTCATCATGGCCTACGTTGGTTTACCTGATGATACGGACGATGCATTTGATTTCTATTATGATGTTATTGAAAAACACAGCAAGCTCATTACAGCCAATAAAGAAACTGCAACACAACAAGCGCTTGAAGTATACGTAACGCTACTGGCTGAAGTGAAGCGGCGTGAGATGGTGGATGAAATGTTACAAACATGAATCATTAACTATGATTTTGTCCACTATGGACTTTTAACTTTCTATTCCCATTGTTGTGCCTTATTTTGCAACATGTTTAGTCGTGAAGAAGCCTCGCGTATCAAAGAAGAGTTCTGGACTACGTTCGGAAAATATATGAGTCCGGTTCCTTCTGCAGAAGGTATGAGCATCAACTGGGTGAATTATCACACGCGTTTAAAGGATGTGCATTTCAGAATGGATGCCGGCAAGAAGTCGGCCGCCATTTATATTTCCATGGAACATCGCGATCCTGAAATTCAGGAATTTTATTTTGCACAGTTTCTAGAATTAAAAACATTGCTGCATGACATTTTGCAGGAAGAATGGAATTGGCAATTACATCAATCTATGACAGATGGTAAAGTAGTAAGCAGAATATATAAAGAAATCTTAAACGTATCTGTCCTTAACAAAAATGATTGGCCGGAGCTTATTTCATTTTTCAAACCGAGGATAATTGCACTTGATAATTTTTGGGAAGATGCTAAATATAGTTTTGAAGCTTTGAGATGATTTGTAATTGTTTTAACCACTAAGGCCCTAAGTACACAAAGGGGCACAAAGAATAATATTATAGCCTTAGTGTTTCTTCGTGAGCTTTGTGTTTTCGTGGTTCATTTAGTTCATTGCTCAATTCTTTTCGCTTCTTCTATCACATTACCTTTTTCATAAACAACCATCTTCACAATTTTTTTCTTATCGCCAATAAATTCAAATTGAAGATCACGGTCTTTTGCAAAAAACTTATTCTGTGACTCGGCATAAACCACAAGTTGCAAATTAACAGTGGCAATCTTTAACACGTTGGATTCAGAAGTAATAGTCACCTCTCCTGCTTTCGGTGAAGTGTACTTACCGATATATTGTTTAAGCTGTGCAGATGAAACTTGCACTTCTTTTCTTTTATTAATGTATGGCGCAGGACCATGATCATAGCTTAACACTCTTGACATTTTCCATTCGCCATTTTCAAATTTCCAGAGTTGGGTGAATTTGCCATAACCATCGAGCGTCTCTTTTTTTCCGTCGTTGATATAAAAAATGTGTTCTCCGGTAATCAAACCACCATAGTTGTTCATAGGGAAAACCTTTACCGTTCCAGCTACGACTTCTCTTCTCAATCTCCAATCTGGTTTTCCACACATACCCGTGCGTATGGCTTCTTTAAACTTTGCAAGCCCAAAGGTTGGTCCACCCTTGTCATGATAAAATTCAATATCTTCAGTGAAGTAGCTTGCCATTTTTTCAACATCACAAGCATTATAAGCTTCCCAGAAAATACTGTCGTGATGATAAATGGCTTTGATGATCTCACTTGCATCAGCAGGTTGCCCGTTCGACTGCGCGTTGACTGTTTTTGATAACAGTAATGAAATGTAAAAAAACAGAAGCGTATAAAGTCTCATGTTAATCGTTTAAAAGACTAATACCGATTATCGGGCCAAAATTATAAACACATTAATAATGAATAAAAGCTTAGGACTTATAAAAATGCTGTTCAAAGATGAACAAGTAGTTTTGCGATTTTGAACAAGTGAAATGCTGTCGTCAGCATATTAAGTAACGAGAAGATAGCTTGGTAAATGAAAATCAGAATTGCACTCTATAAAATTATTTTAATCCATTGTAATAAGCGCAAACTTTATTCATCACACATTCAGGACATTTGGGTGTTGGACGACAAATCTCGCGTCCCAGAAATGATATAGCCATGCCGGCTTCACCCCAATCTTTTTCATCGAGCACCTCCATCATTTGCTTTTCTATTTTCTTAGGATCAGTACCTGTAGCAATTCCAAGTCGGGGAGCCACACGCACTACATGGAGATCAACAATAATTCCTTCCGCCTTTATACCCATCTCGCGCATAATAACGTTGGCAGATTTTCTACCAATGCCTGGAAGTGCTGTTAAGTCCTCTAATGTGGTAGGAATATTTTTGTCTTGCTTTATCTGTCCTGCTAACGCAAGCAGCCACTTCGTTTTATTACCGAAGTTTCGCACCTTGCTGATAAACGGAAACAACGTTTCTGCACTTGCCTTTGATAAGGCTTTCATATCAGGGAATGTCTTGAAAAGATCGGGAGCAAGTTTATTGATGTTACGATCGGAATCTTGCGCCGAAAGCACTACCATGACTAACAGCTCATAGAAGTTGTTATATTCTAGTGGATGTTTCTTTCCTTTATATTTTTTAAGGAGTGGTTGTATTTCCTTTTTCCAATTAACTGATGCCATAACATGTGGTTAGTGAAATTAAAGATAAGAATTATTAAGGGTTGTACTAGCAGGATGAAGAACTGACCTTTAACCGATTTTGGTGGTGCTGCAACCAGATGCTGGTCTTATTCTTTCAAAAACGTTTCTATAATACTCAGTACCGGATATTCATTATTTCCCGGCTTCAATGTTGCGAGTTCACCTAAATAATCGCCATGTCCTCCGGGTAATATTACAAGTTGAGCTTGTTGCATCTGTCGATACATTTCTACAGCATGCTCTGGTTGAACAACATCTTTAGTACCGGCAATAATTAGTACAGGCGCTTTGATGCTTTTAATATCTTCTTCTTTTATATCTTTGAAAGACTGCATTCTTGCCACATCTCTTTTGTACATGGTATGAAGTGCTTCCTTATCAGGATTTATTTTCAGGTATGCATCTTTGTAAGGCTGCGGCATTCCTTCAAATGTTGGATTCTTCATCATATCCCAAAACCAAGGATAGGCCCCATCTTTTTTATACATCGTAGAAGCCACAATAATTTTATTCACTACTTGCGGATGACGAATAGCAATTTCAAGTGTAGTGCTGGCGCCATTGCTAAATCCAAAGATGTCTGCTTTGCTGATGTTAAGTTGTTTAAGAAGTTCTGCAACATCATCGGCATCTTGTTCAAAACTTAGCGGACGATTAATATCGGTAGTATGTCCATGAGCCTGAAGTTCTACAGCAATAACCTGATGTGTTTTGGCAAGTTCAGGTAATACTCTGCCAAAGGTTGTTTCTATTGTAGAACCTCCACCATGAATCAATACCAATGGAAATCCACTGCCGTGAATTTCGTAATACATTTTCAAGCCATTTACATTGGCGTATTTACCATTTGATTGTGCCATACTTATTATAGTGGAGGTGAATGATATAAGAATCAGAAAGATTGTCTTCATATCTGTCGGGTTTTAAACAAAGATATGTATGCCGATAGAAAAATTGCTTATTGCGTGTTTGTATTTAATAATTAATTTAGTGAACGCTAGAATATGAAAAAACATTTACGTCACGACAAAACGTGCCTCAACTGCGGCGCTACTGTAGAAGAAAGATATTGCAGCCGGTGTGGTCAGGAGAATATAGAAACCAAAGATTCATTCATCCACTTAGTCACACACTTCTTTGAAGATCTGACTCATTATGATTCCAAATTCTTCATTACCATAAAAGACCTGTTGATTAAACCGGGATTTCTAACCAGCGAATATCTCTCGGGAAAAAGGGTAAAATACCTTCACCCCATTCGCATGTACATGTTCATTTCATTTTTATATTTCCTCATGGTTTTCTCTTCTAATCACAGAGGGCATCAGGTAGAAGAAGGACTTATTAGCAAAGCTACTTACGAAGTACAGAAACATTTCTCTGATAGCATAAAAACCATGCTCATCGCAGCAAAGAGGGATACCGTTAACGGTGCTGTAAAAGAAGCCATACTTACTAATCTATTAACAAAACTTAAACACCAAAACGATTATGATCGGGAGCATTTTAATTTTACTATTGTCGGGAGCCTGGATTACTATCAACTTCGATCATACGACTCATTACAAAAATCATTACCGGAATCAGAAAGAGAGCATAGCATTAAATCATGGATCTATTCGCGATGGCTCTCTACGATTAATCATTATGGGGAAGGTACAATTGCACTCCTCATTGATAAAACACAACACATCATACCTAAGATGATGTTTATACTGTTGCCTTTATTCGCCTTGTTTTTCAAAATTTTTTATAGCGGTGACAAATTTTTATATACTGATCATGCTATCTTTTCAATACATTTTCATTCGGCAGTTTTTCTCCTGTTTTTATTTTTTGGGATTTTAAATCTCATCTTTCCATTCCTGTCGCCTTATACAAGCATAGCACAATTAATACTTCCGTGTATTTATCTAGCTATAGCACTGCGCAGGGTGTACAGGCAATCCGTTACGATGTCTGTCGTCAAAACAATAGCATTGGTGTTGTTATATTCAATTTCTATAACAATTGGTTTCTTAGCTGTTACATTAATCACATTGCTTTAAGCATTAATGTTTAGTGCTACTCTCATTAATATTTATGTGTTAACAATTCTTTTAAGATTATCTTTGTAGTCTCACAACTTTAATGAACACTTTATGAATGGAAAGTATTGGCAGATAATTAAAGATGATTCTAAAAGAACATTTGAGGTATGTGGCCAGATAACGAATGATAATGCATTCTCTAATAAGATGTACGCCATGCAAAAAGCCGGAATGAATGTTAGTGGCATGACCCCTCCTGTTACCAATAAAACTTCAAGCAAAGACATGATAAAAATTACAGGCTACAGCAGGGAAGATGGCTTGTATGAAAGACTTCTGAAACAGTATACCGAAATTACAATAAGGTCTTCGGGGGAGTGGGAATAGTTTTAGAATTTAGAATTAAACAAAAACGAATAATAAAAAAGGTCTCAGCTTTCGTTGAGACCTTTTTTAATTTAGTAAACTTATTTTACTTAGGCATTTCTGTTTAAGCAATTCAAATCTTTAAATGCTTCTTCAAGGCGGAGAACAAAGTTGTCCTGACCTTTGCGTAACCACACACGTGGATCGTAATATTTTTTATTTGGAGAATCAGGCCCATCCGGGCTGCCTAATTGTGATTGCAGATAACCTTCTTTTCCTTTATAGTATTTCAGAATACCTTCCCAGAAGGCCCATTGCATATCAGTATCAATATTCATTTTGATAACACCATAATGCAATGACTCTTCAATTTTTTCTTTTTCAGAACCACTACCACCGTGGAATACAAAATACAATGGCTTATCGTCTGATGTTCCTAATTGTTGCTTCACATAGTCTTGTGAGTTTTTCAAGATGATTGGTCTCAACTCAACATTTCCTGCTTTGTATACACCATGAACGTTACCAAAGGCAGCAGCAATAGAGAATCGTGATCCTATTTTTGATAAGCTCTGATAAGTTTGCCATACGTGATCTGGCTGTGTATAAAGTTTTTCATTGTCAACATCGCTATTGTCAACGCCATCTTCTTCACCACCGGTTACACCTAACTCAACTTCAATGGCCATGCCCAGTGCATTGATTCTTTTAAAATACTCCGTAGAGATTTCAATGTTTTCATGCAATGGCTCTTCACTTAAGTCAAGCATGTGTGAGCTGAAAAGTGGTACACCATTCGCTTTCTTAAAAGCTTCACCGGCTGTTAACAAACCATCAATCCAAGGCAACCATTTTTTGGCCGCATGATCTGTATGAAGAATAACAGGAACACCATAGTATTTAGCTACTTCATGAACATGCTTTGCACCACTGATAGCACCAACGATATTAGCTTGCAATTTATCATTCGGCATACCTTTGCCCGCATAAAACTGAGCACCACCGTTTGAAAACTGAATGATCACTGGTGAATTCACTTTCGCAGCAGTTTCTAACACTGCATTAATACTATCACTACCAATTACGTTTACAGCTGGAAGAGCGAAGTTGTTTTTTCTGGCGTCATTGTATAATGCTTGTAGTTCATCACCAAAGAGCACCCCGGCTTTATATTTTGTCATGTAACAAAAGGTTAAAATTCGGATGCAATAATAACATTCTAAAGTTAATGACACACCCTATTTTTTATAAAGTTTCGGACGTATGAGTTATCAGAAGTATTTTAATTATGAGAAATACCAAAATAAAAAGTGTCAGAACGCCATTTACTCGAATGAGTGACTTAAATATTTGATGTAAGAGGTTTAAGGAGATTTTAATCTAAAGCTTAACTACCATAAGTTAGGCTGTAGTGATTTCTGAAATTACCTGGTGAACTTGAAAATCCATTCAGAAATCAAGCTTAAGATTTAAACCGGTCATCATTAAACTTCATCAAAAAAACTCCCTCAAATCTTATCATTCCTTATTCATCACTTTACTAACCATCGGCGTTACGCAAGCACCTATTAATTCATATAGAGTCTGAGTTTATAAGACAATTCGGCGCTATCCATTTTTTCTGAATCCTCTATAAAATTTACAGATAGATAAGTACTTGTGAGTCTATCCACAATCACTGTTATGATCAATGGCAGGCCAAGTGTGCCCACACATACAAATGATTGAGACATTTCTGCACCATCCAACTATACAGAAATTTATTGTTGATTTGCTGCCAGCATTTTTATTTAAACCTTAAGTTGAAGGAACCGATCATGGAAAACAATTACTGTTGAATTGTTACTACATCATCGTGAACTATGATCTTCTTCTCTAATCAAACTCCAATCATGCATGCCATGATTTATTTTTTTCACTTCATGTAATATCATGCAAATCTGTTTGCCAAAAAAAGTAATTTACTATTCTAAAATGTGTAAGCATGAACTTAAACCTTGAATCAGAAAAACAAAACACGTACGATGCCATTGTTGTTGGTACCGGTATCAGCGGTGGATGGGCCGCCAAAGAGCTAACCGAAAAAGGATTAAAAACATTGGTGCTTGAGCGCGGCCGCGACGTAAAGCATGTCATTGACTATCCCACCATGACGAAAGATCCGTGGCAACTTCCAAATGCAGGGAGACTTACACTTGAAGAATTAAAATTATATCCTGTACAATCACGTACCAACTGGGTTAACCAGGCTAATAAACATTGGTGGGTAAATGATTTGGAAAATCCATATACCGAAACAAAACCATTCGATTGGATTCGCGGCTATCATACGGGAGGAAGATCTATTATGTGGGGCAAGCAAACGTACAGGTTATCACAAATGGATTTTGAAGCCAACGCTAAAGATAATGTTGGTGTTGATTGGCCTATACGATATGAGGATCTTGCGCCGTGGTATGATCACGTTGAAACATTTATCGGTGTAAGTGGTCGTGCTGAAGGACTTTCTCAACTACCCGATGGAAAGTTTCTTCCACCAATGGAATTAAATTGTGTTGAAGAAGTATTCCGTGATAAAGTAGCAGAGAAGTTCGGAAGAAAAATTACAATAGGTCGTGTAGCGCATCTTACCGCAGCATTACCTCATGACCCTTCACGAGGAATTTGTCAATCGAGAAATCTTTGCGACCGTGGATGTCCTTATGGAGCATACTTTAGCAGTAATTCATCAACGTTACCTGCAGCACAGAAAACTGGTAATATGACATTGCGACCACACTCTATCGTTCATTCTATTATCTATGATGAGCAGAAAGGAAAAGCTGTTGGCGTGAAAGTGTTAGATGCTGAAACAAAACAGGAAATTGAATTCTTTGCAAAAATTATTTTCCTGAATGCTTCCACGCTCGGTAGCACATTTATTTTATTGAACTCTAAATCCAACCGATTCCCCAATGGATTTGGAAATGGAAGTGATCAGTTGGGAAGAAACCTGATGGATCATCACTATCGCACAGGTGCTGAAGCCGAGGTAGAAGGCTTTGAAGACAAGTATTATATAGGTCGCCGGCCTAATGGAATTTACATACCTCGCTTTAGAAATATTGGCAATGATAAAAGTCCTGATTTTATTCGTGGTTATGGATATCAAGGTAGTGGTAGTCGCGAAGGATGGTATCGCGGCGTTGCTGAAATGGCATTGGGTGAAGAGTTGAAAAATTCTCTTACAACACCAGGTCCATGGAGGATTGGCATCACTGGCTTTGGTGAGTGCTTACCATACGCCGATAATCGTGTAACATTGAACACAGAAAAGAAAGATGTATACGGCCTGCCTACATTAAGCATCGATGCTGAATGGAAAGAAAATGAAAAAGCCATGCGGAAAGATATGCGTGAGAAAGCAGCAGAGATGCTCGAAGCTTCTGGTTTCAAAAATGTTCACACGTATGACGGCGCGGATAACATTGGTCTTGGTATTCATGAAATGGGTACTGCCCGTATGGGAAAAGATCCTAAAACTTCTGTGCTGAACAAATGGAACCAGGTGCATGAAGCACCAAATGTTTTTGTAACCGATGGCGCTGCTATGACTTCATCAGCTTGTCAGAACCCATCATTAACCTATATGGCATTAACAGCGCGTGCTGTTGATCATGCTGTGAGTGAATTGAAAAAAAGAAATCTATAACTGATTTAAAGTTAATGGTTAATAGTTAATCGTCTTTTGCTATTACCATTAACAGATAAAACCATTAACTATTAACGAAAAAGAAATGAACAGAAGAGAAGCCATTCAGCGTGCAAGCCTTGTGTTGGGTTACGCTTTAACAGGACCAGCATTAACTGGCGTTTTGCAAGGTTGCAAAGCCTCACCTGAACTCACTTATAAGCCTGTATTCTTTTCAGAAGATCAGGCGTTGTTAATCAGTGAACTTTCAGAAATCATCATACCAAGAACTTCTACACCAGGAGCAATTGATGCTGGCGTCCCTGGTTTCATTGATCAGATTATCCGTGAAACGTATACTAAAGAACAGCAAGAGAATTTTTTAAAAGGACTTGCTGAGTTTGATGCTGAAGCTAAAAAAGAATATAACGATAACTTCACAGCGTGCAGTGCAGAGCAGCGTGTTGCCTTTACTAAAAAACAACATGATGCTACTTTTGCAAATGGTGTGGAAGGAGGTTCAGCAGGTTGGTGGAATACTAAGCGTGATGCTGACAAACCTTTTATTCTAAAAGTAAAAGAACTTACTATTCTCGGATTCTTCACCAGTGAACCTGGAGCAACAAAAGTTTTACAATACAACCAGGTTCCAGGACCGTTCAAAGGTTGTGTACCTCTGGCCGAAGTAGGAAAAACCTGGGCAACGTAAGGAGGAAAATTTCTTGCAAGTCTTCATCATAATAAATCGCTTCATCACTGGTGAGGCGATTTATTTTTTTGATACACCAGAAGAGAGCAATGTGAATATGCAAGCGTAAATCATACTCATCCAAAAAAACCAACACCTCTTGACATCAGTCCTGCCAGTAGCGGAATAATGAAGAGCAATGTTAATTCAAGACGAAGCATCCAGAAGATAGATTTTGGAATTGCTACTACTTCAGATTGATTTCCTTTTCTGTTCTTGATAAAGAAGACCGTTGGATAGATCGATAGTAATCCAACCAATATAAAGCAGGTAAGCTTAGTGTGAAAGATCCAATTCTTAGTGTAGTAAACCGCCGGTTTGCCAAAGCTACCAAGCCATAACGTAAGTCCCGCACTGACCAGTACAACAGCTGCTATTCCATATACAGCATCAATTCGTGAAAGCTTACCAAGCTCAGCACGTGTCAATTCTTTTTTTAGAAGCATGTGCTCTGACACCAACGTACCTCCTATAGTAAAAATGCTGATGAAGTGAATATATCGTAAAAAGAGTTCTGTCGTCATACTAAAATACGTTTGGCTATAAGTAAAACTATGCATTCAATT